>JAFTMF010000143.1 GCA_017452565.1 Clostridia bacterium | reverse complement strand
TCAGGCTGAACACTGCGTTCGCAGTGCTTTTAGCTGGGTGACCCGTACGGGAGGAATCGTTGCAGGAATTGCTTCGCAATGCCTGCTGCAGGAGTCGCTTCGCGCCACCTGCTCCAATTGCGTTTCGTAACTGCTAATCTATTGTTCACCACGCAATTGGAAGGCTTCGTTTCTACGAAACAAGCCGCCAAACGAAAAAACACACCGCTTACGCGATATGTTTTTTCATTTGGTGACCCGTACGGGAATCGAACCCATGTTACAGCCGTGAAAGGGCCGTGTCTTAACCGCTTGACCAACGGGCCGAAAATTATCCGGAATCGGATAATTGGTAGCGGAGATTGGACTTGAACCCATGACCTACCGGGTATGAACCGGTTGCTCTAGCCAGCTGAGCTACTCCGCCATTTTTACTTTCGTTGGGCTCTCGCTCAACGCTTGATTATTCTATCATAAACGAATCGGTTTGTCAACCCCTTTTTTGAATTTTTTTTCGGATTTTTTCGACTTTTTGGAATTTACCAACTATTCATTACTTTCCACTTGATTTTTGTAGCACAATGTATTATAATGTACTTAGTTTTGAGCAAATTGCGAGGTTTAGTATGAGTAGTATGCACGGCGGAATCATTCTTCCCGGAGCAAAAGGGGATCTGAAGGCCACTCCCATTACTATGGGAGAGGTCTCCCTGAAGGTGGACACGCCTGCGGTTTCGATGGAACAGCCGGTGGCGCTGGGCGAGATAGTGGGAACGATTGGCGGGAAGGCGGTACTGTCTCCTTTGGCGGGGACGGTGTGCTATCTGTCCGATTCTGCCGTGAAAATCATCGGCGACGGCTCCGACCGTCGGGTAGAGGCTGTCCCATTCGGACGGCGCACCGGCAAAACGCTGGCCGAGTCTACCCCCGAAGAGCTGCTGGACGAAATCCGCAAAGCCGGCATTGTAGAGGCAGACGGTCAGGTGCTGGCTGAGCATCTGGAGCAAGCGATGGAGCGCTCGGCGGCAGGCAAACTCCGCTATGCGGTGATCTCTTTGCTGGACTTGGATCCCGCCTCGCTGTCCTGTGCTTCGCTGGGAATGGAGTATGCCGACGCCATTGCAGGCGGTCTGGCCATTCTGCTTCGAATCGTGGCCGTACGGCAGGGAACCATCGTTTGCGACAGCGCTCATCCTCTGACGGTGAACGCCATTCGCACAGCCTGCCGCAAGAGCCGTCTGATCTCGGTGGAGGTTGCGGAGAATCGCTATCCGATGTCCCATCCCAAGCTGTTTTTGCGCTGGCTCTATCAAAAGGAGATGTCCGCCACCTCCAAGCCCGAGAATATGGGTGTATTTCTGACCGACGTGGAAAGCTGTATTGCGCTCCATCAACTTTTTGCGACCGGTATCCCCCGTCTGTCGGTGCGCACTACCTTCCGTGAGAATAAGCAAAGCAAACTATACGATCTACCCTTGGGGATGACCCTCGCCTCTTTAAAATGCTCCGATTTGTGGGAAACGCTCCCCCAAGATGAAGGAGAACGCCACTCTTTGGTGAAGCCCAGCGACAGCAGTCTTTGGTGTATGGGATTGATGAACGGCGCCCATCCTGCCGATCCCATTGATCGGTCTGTGACGGTACTGATGCCCGTCTCTCAGCTGCCTAACCGCACGAAGGAGCACGGCGATTGCATCCGTTGCGGCCGATGCGTAGAGGTTTGCCCGATGTATCTCTCTCCCTTCCGCTATCTGCCCGAAAAGCCTTGGATCACCTTCCTGTCGGGCTCTCCACGAGATGCCATTGCCTGCATCGGATGCGGTTGCTGCACCTACGCTTGTCCTGCGGGACTTCCTCTGCGTCGGTATGCGTTGCGTGCCAAGGAGGAAGAGCGGATTCGGTTGGAGCAGCGGAAAAAAGCAAGAGAGCAGACGGCAGTGCCTGCCGACTCGGCTACCGCAATGCTGACTGCGATGCAGCCGCCCAATCCTTCCGGTCAACCTAATCAAACGAGTCAAACGAATGAATCAATAGATGCACAGAATCCGAAATCAACCGAAGAGAAAGGCAGGGATGCGCAGTGAACAGTCAAGTGTTAGAACCCAGGCTCCACTGCAGTGAGTCTCCTCTTTTGTCGGAGGTGGAGCGACTGCTGGCCCTGCTGCCCGTTTCGGTCTGGGCGGTGATCGTGTTCGGCAACGCCGCACTGCAGCGGATTCTCATTTCCACGCTGACCGTATGGCTGGTGGACGTTGCGGGCGGTCTGTTGCAAAAGTTTCTTCTCAAGCGTCCCTTTCCCCTGCTTCGATTCCGCGGAGCGGTGCTGGGACTTCTGATTGCTCTCTTGTCCCCCTCCACCTTGCCCATTCAGCTGTTACTGCTTGCCGATTTGGTGTTGGTGCTGGTTCTCCAGGGACTGGGCAGCGAGGTGCATTTCCCCCTGTCGCTCCCCGCAATGGCAGGCTCGCTTTTGCTCCTTTTTGCTGCCGCACGCAGTTATCCGCTGATCTTTGACAGCGAAGGCGGCAAGCTGCTTTCCGATCTGTTGCACGCAGGTCAGCAGCCCAGCCTCACCGTTTGGGATATGCTGCTGGGACGGATGGACGGCAATATGGGCGAGATCGCCTCTCTCCTGCTTCTGCTGGGAGCAGGCTATCTGATGATCCGTCGGCGGATGAGCTGGCAGATCCCCGTGGCAGGCATCGTGGGCGGTGCGCTGGTGTCCTATATTCTGGCGCCCGATACCGTTTCCATCTATTATTACGTAGGTGCACACCTGCTCAGCGGTGGATTCTTGCTGGTGCTGCTCTTTATCGTATCCGATCGCACCTGCGCACCTATCGGCGGCAACGCAGGACTCTTGTACGGCGCTCTCTTTGGCGTGCTGGCTATCTATATCCGCCACAAAACCAATCTGGACGGCTCGCTGATTGCGGCGCTGATCCTCTCCTTGCTGGCACGGCCGCTGGATCGACTGCTTTCTCCTCAACCCTTCGGAGGACGGCCAAAGTGATTCGTATCTACGTGACGCGCCTTGCCCGCAATGGGACACAGGCGAAGCAGCGCGCGCTGGCATCCATCCACGCCCGCAAGCTCTTGCTGTGGGCGATAGGGGAGCAGGGAATGGATCCTGCCGATTATCCACTCTCCTATACCGAGAAGGGCAAGCCCTATCTTGCGAATACCGATATCGAGATTTCCATCACCCATTCGGGGCAGTGGGTGGCTTGCGCCCTCTCGGATGCCCCGGTGGGGATAGATTTGGAGCGCATCCGTGAGGTTTCGGAAGGGGTATGGAGAAAAGTGCTCGCCCAATCTCCCGATGAGCCGATGGGCGATGCTCACGAGGCAATCCGGCGCTGGACCTGCTACGAGGCTTCGCTGAAGCGGCTGGGCTATCAGTCACCGCTGCCCGTTGGCGTGAATTTCCAAACGATCCGCGCCATCCCCGGCTACCTGCTGACGGTGTGCGGGGAAGGGACTGTTGAGGCGATCCGATTTGTCTCGGACTATGCAATTACATCTGAATAAAAGAAAATCCGCAGAGATTGGCGTGATACTCTTAACGGAGTATCACGCCAGTTTTATTCGCCTGCGGCGAGTTCTATTGCTTCGCAGTGTTATTCGGCCTCGGCCGAGTGATATTCGCTTCGCGAGTTTAGAGGCGAATAAAATATCACTGAAGCCGCAAGGCTTCAATATCACGATTGCGATAGCAATCATATCACTTTTTGCGAAAGCAAAGAATATCACTAAAAGCAGAAAAAGAGAGAACAAAGCGGTTTTTCTTTCCACATTGTTCTCTCTTTACGTTTTTATCGCAAGTTTCGCATTTGTTTAACAAATGCATCGGGCTATGCCCATACCCCTA
>JAFTMF010000142.1 GCA_017452565.1 Clostridia bacterium | reverse complement strand
GCCATTGATGCGGTCATCGTTCACGAGCTGGCGCATCTGAAGCATATGGATCATTCCGCCGATTTTTATCGGCTGGTAGAACAATATCTCCCCGATTATCGCAAGCGGGAGGCAATTTTGAAAGGACGGACACTCTGATGGAAGAACGCATTTACAAGGTGAGCAAAATTGAGGGCGAATACGCCATCCTCATCGACGAGAAAACCGGTGACGATTTGTTTATCGCACTGGCGCTCCTGCCCGAAGGCACCGATCTCGGCAGCAGACTTCTGTGGAAGGATTTCGAGTATACGATCATTGAGGACTAAATCTGCAACCGTGAAAACAGCACCCTTTCGGGTGCTGTTTTGTTACAGGGACGATTATTGAGCAGTTCCCGTCAGATCAACGGGGACAACCTCAAACTGCTCGCCCGCGAGGACATAAAGGTAGCCGTCGATATAGACCGATCTTGTACGTTCCAGAGTGTAGTTTTCGCTTGGCAAAGGGATCTTGTTGACAATCCAAAGCTTTCCCTCCTCATATTGGAACAGAACATAATTCTCTATATACGGTACAGACGGATCGTATACGGAGTATTCCACCATTACCATACCGATCAGCTTGTTCTTTCGGTCAATCAAATAAGACTTGTAATCGGTTAGATACCATGCGTCCTCTACCTCATAAGAGCATACGGATACAACCCCGTTCTCGCTCTCTCGGTAGACTTCTAATTTGACAATGCCTCTAGTCTCGCCCACGCCAATGCCGATGAGATAACCATCGCCGAAGCTGATAAGCGAAGTGGAATAGCCTTGGATGGTGCCTGTATCGGTGTAGGTGATTTTCTTGGGATCGCTAAGATCAAAGAAGAATACCGGGTCGGTGAAGGTGACCACCTCTGCAGTGCAGACGTATGCCGCATTAGCATCGAAGCGCACCGATTGCACGCTCTCCCCATCGGGCGCAAAGTTTTCTACCTTGGACAATACCTTCCAAGTAGACAGATCGATTTGGTAGAGGCTTGCGCTGGTTTTGGAAAACTGGAATCTGCGTCCTTCTT
The DNA here is from genome assembly GCA_017452565.1 of Clostridia bacterium. Taxonomy (GTDB): domain Bacteria; phylum Bacillota; class Clostridia; order Oscillospirales; family CAG-272; genus CAKSQF01. Next base: position 7,854 of record JAFTMF010000142.1, on the reverse strand, counting down.
CATCGTTCCCCGCCTGAGTCATGTCGGTGGTAGTTACCACACGGAGAATGCCGTTGTGCTCATCCATGCTGTACTGATCCTTCACTCTGCCGGCTACACGGATCGTTCCCATGGGTTTCAGTGAATCGCCACGGTAGGAGAGACAGGCGATTTCGGTCATCTGGGTGTTCGTGGTTACGTAAGTCGCCGTCTCCTTATCCCAATGGTTGTTAGCGGCATACACGTTTTCTTGGGTGACGTACACGGCACTGGTATAGGACAGGAATGCGCCGCTTCCCAACAGATTCAGATCTCCTTCGCTCAGCTTGCACACCACTGTATAATGAGAGTTTTTCAGTTCCTCTGGTACGACAATGCTATCCATAGGAACGCTCACTGTACCACTGTCGGTAGTAATTTGCGGAACAAAGGTAGAAGGATCGCTGTAGTTGGGTCTTTCATTCATCCACAGATAATAGGTTCCAAAAATCAAAATCGTTCCGTCTACTTTACGAGAAGTATTGAGGGAACAGTTCAGCGTAACGCTTCCCTTTTCAACAATATTCGAAGGATCGGAAACATCCAATGAAACGATCTGCGTATAGTACTTCGCATGGTAGGAATTAGCATCTCTGGTAACGCAGGGTACAATCAGCGTGACTGTTTTGCAATCCTCGGACAGATACATTTCTACTTGACTGGTAATGATATCCCAATCTGCTAAAGTGAAGGAGCCTACTTTATTAGAGTTTTCCCCTTCAATGGAATAGATCGTTAAGGTTTTGCCATTCAGATAATAGATATTCTTGTCACTGCGCTTGATGAGATCGGCTTCGATGACACAGTTCACCTGATTGTCGGTGGTTTCTTCATATCGATCCCCGTTAGGTACAAGAGTAGAAGCTGTTCCGGAAGGTACTTTTTCCAGTAAACGATCCTCCGATCCACCGTCGGAGTTTTTTGCGCTGACCTGTTCATAATAGGCATCCAGCCTTTGAATGATGGGAAAATACTCACTGTCTGCATAAGCCGCCAGGTGGGAGGGATACGGACTTGTGGGTGTATGCAACCCTAATCCGATTCCCACGCCGGCAACCGCTAAAGCAACACAAGCGGCGATAGCGGCAAACGTGCGCCACGGAAACGGCTTTTTCGTTTTCTGAATATTGGCTTCTTCGATGTACGCTTCATCAATAAGGTTCATCGACAAAAGCAGCTTTTCACGCTTGTCTTTCTTCATACATTGATTCCTTCTTTCTCAAGGTACTCTTTAAATTGGTTTCTGGTGCGGTGGAGGATGACCTTTACACTGCTCTCCTTCACGCCTAAATCCCGCGCGATTTCCTTCACACTGCTAAGATACCAATACCGGCGGACGAAAATGATTCGTGTCTGCTGAGGAAGTGATGCCAAAAATCCGTTGATGGCATCCTTCAGCGCAATCTCGTCGGCGGTATCCTCCGATACGGGATCGGGCAGGATCTCCTCCACCTCGTGGAGGATGAGCTCGGTGGGGGCGTATCGCTTCTCTGCGTGATCGTGGAGATAGCGATTAAGCGCAATGTTACGGGTAAGCTTGCCAAGTAAGGTAGAGAGACGGCCGGGCTTATGGGGCGGCATGGCATCCCATGCGGCAGAATAGGTATCGTTGACACACTCCTTAGCATCTTCTTCATTGTGAAGAATCCGATACGCTATGGTGTGGCAATACTTGCCGTATTTTTTCTCTGTCTCCACGATCGCAGCTTCGGAGCGCTCCCAATAGAGATCTACGATCATTTTGTCTTCCACGATATCACCTCCTATGGTGTTTCAAGGCCTTTCACCCTAATACACAAGATTTCGTACCCAAAGGTTACAAGGAATGGAAAAATTTTTACAAAAATCCGAATCACAAAGGTGACTCGGATTTTTTGCGGTTATGAATTCAGTAGCGGACACCACCAATCAGGATGGTCTTGATACCATCTGATGGTTTGGCGAAGTCCATCTGCAAAATCGGTTTGCGGGTGCCAGCCCAGCTCAGTTTGCAGTTTGTCGGAGCAGATAGCATAGCGCAGATCGTGTCCCTTGCGGTCGGCAACGTAGGTGATGAGATCTTCGCTCTTGCCGAGGCTATGAAGCAGTCGCTTCACCAGCACAAGATTGCTGATCTCGCAGTTGCCACCGATATTGTATACCTCTCCGACCTTTCCTTTGCGGAGGATGAGGTCTACCGCGCTGCAATGATCCTCCACGTAGATCCAATCACGGACGTTCAGACCGTTGCCGTAAATGGGCAAGGGCTGATCGCTTACCGCACGGGTGAACATCAGGGGAATCAGCTTTTCGGGATACTGATAGGGGCCGTAATTGTTGGAACAGCGGCTGATCGTAACCGGCAGACCGTAGGTGCGGTGATAGGACAGTGTCAGCAGGTCTGCTGCCGCTTTGGAGGAGGAATAAGGACTGTGCGGGCAGAGCGGCGATGCCTCGGTAAACTGCAAATCGAGGCGATCCAGAGGCAGATCACCGTACACCTCGTCGGTGGAGATCTGATGGAAGCGCTCCACCCCGTATTTGCGGCAGGATTCCAGCAAAGTAGCAGTGCCGAGGATATTGGTTTGCAGGAAGACCTGCGGATCGGCAATAGAGCGATCCACGTGGCTTTCTGCAGCGAAATTCACTACAATGTGCGGCTTTTCTACGGTAAATATCTGCTCTACAACGGCGGAGTCGCAAATATCCCCTTGCACGAAGCGAAATCTCGGATCGTTTAGAATCGGCGCAAGAGTGGCGAGATTGCCTGCATAGGTGAGCTTATCCAGGCAGACGATCCGATCCTCGGGATGGTGCTCCAGCAGATAGAATATGAAATTACTTCCGATAAATCCGGCGCCGCCGGTGATGAGAATGGTCATAGTCTCTCCGTTATTGATCAATCTGAATATACTTCTTCATCAGCCGCTCTGCACGGGCAGAGATCAGCTCTACTTCTTCTTTGGTTGCATTGCCGTTGACGTACTGATACAGCAATTCTCCGTCCATTGCCGCTTGGCGGTCGTGGATGGGGAAATAGTTTTCCATGAGAAAAGCGCCGTATTTTTGCAGACGGAATTCGCCTACCAAGCGGTATTCCTTGGAGATGGTGTCCACCGCAACAGAATAGTGGTCTTTGATGGCGTTCAAGATGGCTTTGCGCTCATTGTTGGGCGCAAAGACGATGGTGGAGCAGATGTCGCTGTTGCGATTGTGCTCGGTGGAATTGTGGCTGTCGGTGGAGCCAACGATGGGATGGACTCTTCCCTGTCGGTATTCATCGTAATACAGGGCGGTTTGGAAACCGTTTTGCTGATAGTAGCTCTCACCACCCAGCACCTCGAAAGCATCGAAGGGATGCTGCTCCATCATATAGCGAGTGAAGGGCTCGGGAATCTGCCACAAATCGGAAATCCAATAGGGATGAGCGAAAATGCCAAGGCCATCGGCTTGGCGGATTTTGTCGAATCCCCACAAGCAGACTGCATACCAGCGGCTGTTGACGTTTGCAGGGATGGGAGCATCACCGCTCTTCAGCTGTGCTTCGATGGCGTCGATCTCGGCGTTGTACTGCTCGATGGGAAGAATCTCGGGAGGAGTGATCGAATCGTCCAGCCGTCTTTGGCTGAGAGCGCCGTCGGTTTCTTTGTAGTTTGCCTTGACGGTTAAAAGTCCGTTCACCGAGAAGAGTCCGCCTGCGTTGACGATGTGCACGTCGGTTCCGGGCAGGTGCACTTCCTCACCGGGGAGGATGTTCAATGCAGTTTGCACGCCGGCATAAGCGGCGATGGCTTCCAGCGAGGGATAGTAGCGCTCGTGGTCGGTGATGACGATAAAATCGTAGCCTTTTTTGCGATAGTTTGCGCAAACTACCGCAGGAGATTCGCCGCCGTCGGAACGATAGGTGTGCATATGCAGATCGCCGCGGAGGGGATAGCGACAGGCAAGGTCGGCAGCCAGCGCATAGATGGGCAGCTGCACTTCCCGTTTGCCGTCCTTGAAAATGCGCACATAATGCTCGCATTCCGCTTCTGCTCTATAGGTGAAATGCAACGTGCCATTTTCGGCGGTGGTGACTTTGATTTCCGTGCTGTTCCAAGTGCTGAAGGATTGATGAGGCGCACCGCTGTCGATGCGGTGAATGGTAATGACGTAATCTCCTTGGAAGGATTTTCGGGTTCCCAGCGTTTTTACGGTAAAATCTACCGTTTTACCTTTGGGAAAGACGATCGGGTAAATATCATATTGATACAATTCCGGCTTCATAACTTTGCCTCTCTATTTTCATTAATATATCTTTCTTAGTGAGCAGAAACTCCGCTCCCTACGATGTTTGTTATCCCTTGGTGGGATTGTTGATAAATCCTGCTACCGTCCAGTCGGCATGGTCGTTGGTGTTACCGTCGGCTCTGCCTTCGTAGGCATACAGACGGATTTCCTTGGCACCTTCGGGAATGTCTACGTCAAATACGTAGTGCTGGCCGATCTTGATCAGCGAGGAGTGGTCTGCTTCTTTGCCGTCGATATAGACGAAGAACATCATCGTCTGACCGCCGCTCTTTTCCAGATCACAGCCTGCTACTGCCAAGAACTTCTTCGCCCCCTCCGGAATCTCCATCGTGATGCCGGAAGTAGCGTGAGTGCCGATGCCGTGGGTAAAGGTCTTGCCTGCCAGCGTCAGACGGTTGCCGTCTACCGACAGATTCTTGCGAATGCTTCCCCAGCCGACGGTGGCCTCACTCCAAGGCAGATCGGTGGCAAAGACGTCTACCGTATCCTCGGACCAGTAGATGAATTCCTTCTCTGTCTCGGCGTAGCATACACCGCCCTGCACCAGATAAGCCTTCAGCGTCAGATAATAGTGGGTGGACTCGGGCGCTTGGAACTCCGAAAGCAGTACGGCATCCGCCAGCGTGGAATCCTTTCCTGCAGAAACGTAAACCTCGGGAGAGTCGTAGTAGCTTGCGGTGAAGCTGACCTTCACTCCCTCGCCTGCGGTGATGACTCTGCAGGTATCGGTAGTAAAGGTGATCATAGGCTGAGCAGAATAGTTTGCCATACTGCCCAAATTGTATACTTCGGTATAACCCAATCTGAGAAGCGTATCCAGCGCCTGCGCAGAGCGTTTAGCGGCAGAACAGTAGACCACGATGGGCTGACTCTTGTCGGCAGCCAATTTGCCGATTTCATCAGCGATCTTGGTGTAGTCCAGATTGACAGCACCGTCTAAGTGACCTGCCGCAAACTCTGCGGGAGTGCGAACGTCCAGCAGAATTGCGCCTTCCTTGATGAGATGCTTGGCGGTCATTGCGCCGATGTTGTAACCGGAAAGGGCTGCCGCGTTTACGGAAATTTCCTGCATAGCGGCAAGAGGAAGATTGTTTTCATCCCACAGATAGAGTTGGAGAGTACCACGGAAACCGATGGGAAGATCCAGCGCCAGTTTCTTCTTCTGTAAACTGTCGGAAGTGGAAAGCGCATCGGTATGAATCATAGACAGCACACCGCTTTCGTCCTTCAGCGCCCAATGGAGTTTTGCCTGCTCGCTAACCGAGGTAAGTCCTACCGAAGCGGTAACACCATCTTCGCCATAGGTCAGCGAAGGTTCATACAAGGCATTGGATTTGACCTCCATCGACAGCGCAACGCCTTCCACGTTGACGCTATCCACGTCCCCAAGCTTGCGGATCACCGTCCAACGCAGGTGGGCAGTAGTAGGAATATCGCTGGAGTAGGTCATAGTCACCAGCTTATCCACCTTTTGGTTGCCGCCTCCTCGAATGACCTCGGAGTCTACCACCTTACCGCCTACGATAAACTCAACCTCCATATCGGCGGAATAAGAGCCGATCGCTACGCTCAGCGTTCTGACGTTTTGGTCGCAGGGGGTGGAAATCACCATATAGGCACCCTCGTTGGCAACGCCGATGCCTGCAGTGGAGGTTCCGCTCTTTCGATCTCCTTCACCGTTTGCCCAGCGATAGGTTGCGGCAGCATTGTCATAGGAAACGTATGCACCGTCATAGGTCAGCGAAATCTCGCCTGCACCGTTCTTCATTTGGGCAGAAGTGGACGCAAAGTGAACCCAATCGTGGGTTCCCAGATTGGTTAGATTGATGGCGCCGGGCTTGGGCTCTACTTCCATAGAAGCTTCGAAAGTCGAACCGTCGGGGATCAGAATATCTTCTTTTTCCGCCGCCTGCAAGGGAGTACCCTCTGCGGTCAGCACTACCGTGCCGTGTGCGGGAATGGTAACCTTGTATACGCCATCGGTAGAGATATCCTGATGTGCCCACAGATCCCGTACTGCCGTTACGTCGCCCAGACCCAGTTCTTCGAAGGTGACATTGACTGTCGCCGGAGAATTGCTCCGATTGAGGAGCGCGATGGCTTTTTTGCCCGATCCGGCAGCTCCCAGATCCTTGGTCCAAGCCTCCACCGAGCCGTAAGTCTTGGCAACGGTGGCCTGAATGCAGGCGGGGTCTTGGTTGATGGCGATCAGTTCCTTATTGGAAATAATAGAAAGGGTTTCTTCGGAAATGCAGTTGAGATCCATACCCAGCATCAGAGGGGTGGACATCATACACCACATAGAGAAGTGGGATTTGTCCTCCTCATAGGTCATTCCGTTTCCGACCTGCATCATATCCAGGTCATTGACGTGACCGGGTCCGTTGTACTTTGCCAGCGATTTGATGCTGTCGATCTGATAGAGTACCGAATCAAAGGTATTGGTAATGTCGCCGCCGGTACGCCAGGAATCGGCGCAATCCACTACCCATTCACCGGGGAACTGCCAGCAGCAGACGTTGTAGATCTTGTCCTTGCCGGTTGTATCCTCGATTTCCGAGATGATCTCACCGATCATAGGATAGCGATCCTTAAAATTCAGCCCCAACAGACGGCCGCCGCACCAGTCTACCTTGATGAAATCGTATTCCCATTCCACCAGATAGCGGTACAAATCCTCGCGTTCATAGCCCAGCAGACCGACGTTGTAGTTATTATACTCTTTATCACCCTCGCGACCGCAGGTGGATGCACCTGCATCGGTGTAGATGCCGACCTTCAAGCCCAGTGCGTGGACTTTGTCGGCCAGATCTGCCATTCCCGAGGGGAAGCGGTCGGTATTGATGTTTACCAACCCGTCATCGCCTCTGCCGTTTTGCCAGCCGTCGTCTACGTTGACGTAGGTATAGCCCAGATCGGCAAGTCCCAGCTCTACCAGCTTGTGAGCCTGAGAGAGAACCGATTCTTCGGTGATATTGGTACGGTAGGCGTTCCAGGATGCCCAGCCCATCAGCGGCGTTTTCCGGGATTCTTCCTTTTGTGCCGGCTGAGAAGAATTTGCATTTTGCGCAAAGGTGGGAAGTACCGGCATAAACGGGAGCACCATTCCCATCGTCAGCGTCCACGCCAGAAGGCGGAGCATTACTTTGAATCTGATTTTAAAACTCTGTTTCATATTACTTCACCTCCGAAATATATGCACAGCCCGATGCTGTGAGGAGCAGATACACCGAATCGCTATCGGACTTCAGCGTAAGTGTCAGTGTTCCCTGCCCTTTATCGTCCAGCTTGATCTGACCGAGATCGGACAGGCAGGCGTCGGTATTCTCCCACCAAGACAGCTGATACTCAGGATCGCTGATGGCAATCAGCGACACCTCTTCCCCAGCACAATCGGGAAGTGATACGGTTACTGCTACCGATTTTCCGTCCCGCTTGCAGGATAGTACGCCATCTGCAGGCTTGGGAGCATAGGGAACGTTCTGCTGAACGGGTTGGCTGGTTGTAGTGGTCTGCTGTGCGGGCAGATTGGTGGTATCCGGTGTTTTTTTACATCCGGCCAACGTT
>JAFTMF010000141.1 GCA_017452565.1 Clostridia bacterium | reverse complement strand
AGACCTGCTCCGAGAAGAAGATTGCCGATACCGTAGCTCTCCTGCGGGAAAAGAACGCAGATGCGGTTATCGTCACCACTCCTTGGGACAATCTCACCGGTGCGCAGATTCTCTCCGCTATGGAGCAGACCTCCACTCTTGCCGCTGAGCTGAATGCACTGACCGAAGAGGAAACCTGTCCTCATTGTGGCGGTCACCACCACCATCATCACCACGATCATGACGAAGAGTGCGAATGCGGTCACCATCATCACGATCACGATGAAGAGTGCGAGTGCGGCCACCATCACCATCACGATCATGATGAAGAATGCTCCTGCGGATGCGGCGGTCACCACCACCATCATCACGCAGACGAAGTATTCCAAAGCTGGGGTATCGAGACTACTGCGAAGTTCACCGCAGACAAGCTCCGTACCATCCTTACCGCACTGGAGAACGAAACCATCTATGGCATCGTGCTCCGTGCCAAGGGTATCGTAGCAGGCGAAGACGGTAATTGGCTCCACTTCGACTATATTCCCGGCGAGCCCGACGTAAGATATGGCTCTGCAGGTCTGATCGGACGCATCTGCGTCATCGGCTCCGGTCTGAAGGAATCGGTGATTGCCGATCTCTTCAACCATTGAGGTGCAACCGATGAGACAACGTAAAGAAGTCCCCGTCTATCTGTTTACCGGATTTTTGGAAGCCGGTAAAACCAAAACGCTGCAAGAAACTCTCTCCGATCCCGACTTCAACACCGGCGAGCCGATGCTTCTGATTGTGTGCGAAGAAGGCGTAGAGGAGTTTGATCCCTCCGAGTTTGCTCACGATAACGTGTCTATGGAAGTCATCGAGGACGAGGAAGATCTGAATCCCGCAGCGCTCCTTTCCATGGAGGCAAAGCATCGTCCCGAGCGAATCCTCATTGAATACAACGGCATCTGGATGATCGACCGTCTGTACCAGTCGCTCCCCGATCATTGGATGATCTATCAGGAGATCCTTATCGCTGACGCCAATACTTTCCTCTCCTACAACAAGAATATGCGCCAGCTCACCTACGATAAGCTCCAGTCCTGCGAATCGGTGATCTTCAACCGTGCACCGCTGGACGTGAATATGGAAGAGATCCACAAGGTGATCCGCGGAGCCAACCGCCGCTGTGCAATTGGATACGAATACGTCACCGGCGAGTTCGCCTATGACGAGATCGAAGATCCGCTGCCGTTCGATATCAACGCACCCGTGATCGAGATTACCGACGACGATTATGCTGTTTGGTATCGTGATCTTACTGAAGACGTGTCTAAATACGTAGGTAAGACGGTCCGCTTCAAGGGAATCGTTGCCCGTGACGAACAACTTCCTCCCGCCACCTTCGTCATCGGCCGCCACGTAATGACCTGTTGTGTAGACGATATCAGCTATTGCGGACTGGTATGCAAGTCCATCAACGCTCCCCGTCTGCACACCAAGGATTGGATCACCCTTACTGCCAAACTGGCCTTTGAATACCATCCGGTGTACGGCAATCAAGGCCCCGTCCTCACCGAGGTGAAGATGGAAAAAGCCCTTCCTCCTGCATCGTTGGTATCAACGTTTAACTAAATCAAACGAAAAAGTGCTGTTGCGAAAGCAACAGCACTTTTTATATGCCTCAGAACAGCGGCGAAAACAGACGGAGAATTGCGTGATACAAAGCGGTAATCAAACCGAAGTTCCGTCTCGACAGCGGAGCCTGACGGCATTTTTCCTGTGTCTGCAGAAAATCCGCTTTCAAATCTGCGATTAGCGTGCTTTGATAGAAGTATACACCGCACTCAAAATGAAGATAGAGGGAGCGATAGTCCAAATTGATAGTTCCCACCGTCGCCACCTCGTCGTCGCAGACGAAGGATTTGGCGTGGACGAATCCGGGGGTGTATTCGTAGATTTTTACTCCGCCTCGGATCAGCCGTTCGTAGTGAGATCTTGTCAGCGCAAACACCGATTTTTTGTCGGGAATACCGGGAGTGATTATCCGAACGTCTACGCCTCGCTTAGCTGCCAGCGTCAGGGCATCGACCATTCCATCGTCGATGATCAGATAGGGGGTCATAATATACAGATACCGCTTGGCGTTGTTGATGATCCCAAGATAAACGTTTTCTCCCAGCTCCTCGTTGTCCAGCGGACTGTCACCATAGGGCTGAACGTAGCCGTCGCTGACGGGAGACGCATCGTCGGTGAAATCGGGACGGAAGGAATTGTATTCTTCATCGGTAGGACGCAGACCGTTCCACATAGAGAGAAAAAGCATGGTGAGATTCCATACAGCTTCCCCTCGAAGCATCACGGCCGTATCCTTCCAATGACCAAAGCGCTCTTTTTGATTGATATATTCATCGGCTAAATTGATGCCGCCGGTGAAAGCAACCTTTCCGTCTACAATCAAAATTTTACGGTGATCCCGATTGTTCATCACAATGGAAAGCACAGGCATAAAGGGATTGAAGGAGATGCAGCGGATGCCCTTTTTCTCCAGTTGTCGGTCAAAATTGTAGGGAAGAGTTGTCAGTGAGCCGACGTCATCGTAGATCACCCGTACGTCCACACCCTGTGCGACCTTTTGCTCCAGAATCTCCAGTACAGAGTTCCACATTGTTCCTTCGGCAATGATAAAATACTCCAAAAAGATGAATCGCTGCGCCTTTTTCAGCTCTTCCAGCATAGCAGGGAAAGCATCGTCACCAAGAGGGAAATACTTCGCCTCGGTATTCTGATACAGCGCGAATTTGCCGTGCTGATTCAGATAGCGAACGTGTCCGCCGATGTGGGCGTTTTTCACTGTAACCTCTTCGATCAGCTCAGAGCAATCGGGTGCGTAGGGGGCGATCTCTGCTTGAGTACGCTCCAACTTCTTCCGCATTCCTTGTGTAGGAGATTTGGTACCGAAGAGCAGATAAATCAGACCGCCAAAGAGAGGGAAGAGCAAAATCGGCACCACCCACGCCAGTTTGAAGGAGGCTTTGGTATCTTTTTGTGCGATGTAAAAGACCATCAGCAAGCTGAAGAGTTGCAGAAGGATGTTGGTATAGCGGAAAAAATCACCCAATCGCAAAACCAGCGATGCAATCCCAAAAAGCTGCAACAGCAGCGCCAGTACCACCAGCACAATGCGGCTGAGGATAGAGTTTAGAAATTTCAAGATGGTCCTCCTTTCATAGAGTTTCGTAGAGTGACAAAAGAGTACATGAGATAGGTCTCATGTACTCTACTGTCGAATCGCTTAGCGAATCATCATTAGAGAAACGATCTGGAAGGGCTTGAAGGTGAGGCTCACCTTGCCGTCTACGATGGGCAGCTCTTCCTTTACATCCTCCAGGATGTTACATACGAATACCTGCTTCACGTTTGCAGGAACGGTGAGGACGCAACGGGTCTTGTTGCGCTCAGCCTCATAGAGACGAACTACGAATGCATCGTCACGGTAAGCGGCAGGCTTGATTGCCTCGCAGATGATGTTGTCTGCGGACAGAGTCAGCAGAGGTGCGGATGCATCGGCAGAACCGCTTGCAACGACTGCAGGGATATTCAGCAGATAGGACTCACGGATAACGTTGCCGGTGGTAAATCCTTCTGCGTGAGGATAGAGGGAGTAGGTCATCTCGTGAACGCCCTCGTCGCCGGTAACGTCGGGGTGAGTGCCGCCTCTGTGAAGGGTCAGGCAGAGATTTCCCTCAGCGGTGGAAATACCGTACTTGCAATCGTTGAGGATAGCAACGCCAAAACGAGACTCGGACAGATCGGTCCACTTGTGGTTGCAAACCTCGAACTTAGCTGCCTCAATGCTGTTGTTACGGGTAACGGGACGGTCCATATGACCGAACTGGATCTCGTTCTTCACGGTCATAGAGTTGATATCCAGATCGAAGCCGGTCTTCAGGAAGGTGTGCTTTTCCTTCCAATCCACTACGGTGTGGAAGTCCACACGAGCGGTGCCTGCGTAGAAGATTACGTCCTGCATCAGACGGGATGCCTCGCCGATGGCATAGGTGAGACGGAGCACGAACTCCAGCGCACCGTTGGAGACAACCTCCATAGACAGCAGATTGTCCTGCACACGGATCTTGGACATAGTCTCGATATCGATATCCCAGTTATCGTAACGCTCGGGCACGTCCTCGGCAATATAGAAGGTGTTGAGGGGAGCGCCGTCGGGCTTCTTCAGCTCGCGGTCGGCACGCTTGTCGATGAAGGATGCAATGCCGCCCTTTTCGTTGAAGGTAACAATTGCAAAGGGAGTTTCCAGAATTTTGCCGTCCCAGCTGAAGGGAGACTGTGCGGTAGCGGGCGCATCGGTCAGAGGCAGGGAAACCTGAGACAGTGCGGGAATCTCTACGCCGCCGACAGCTACAACGGCTTTGCCGGTAATGTCGGTGTAGGTCTGAGCGATCTTGCCGGCAGGATACTTGCCGGTATCAGGCAGGGTAACTACGTCGTCACGGTCGAAGGAAGTGGTGTTGAACAGAGTAACAGCATCGCCGTCGGAGAGCAGCTTCTGCGCATAGCCCTGCACGATCTCGCCTGCATCTTCCACAACCTGATAGTTCTGTGCAACTGCCTTTTGGGTGACACCGGTATAGCAGGTGCCGGGCAGAATATCGTGGAACTGGTTGGTGAGCAGAGTCTTGTACAGCTCGTCAGTACGGGCGTTCTTGCCTTCGCCTGCCAGTACGTTGAAATAGTCCATATCGCGGAGCGCGAACTCAGCCTTGCGGTTGGAGCGCTTGATCTCGTGCATCTGGGTCAGCGTACCGCGGTGGAGCTCCAGATACAGCTCGCCGGTGTAGGTGGGGAGCTTGTCAGCCACCTTCTCGATTTCCTTCATAAAATCGCTGATGGTGGTGTAGTAGCTGTCGGCCAGACCGGGCACGTTCATAATACGGCGTGCCTTTTCCAGCATAGCGGGAGTAGGTCCGCCGCCGCCGTCACCGTGACCGAAGGAGTGGAGTCTGCCCTCGAAGTATTCCTTATTCTGGATGGTCTTGATTTCCCGCTGGGTGTCGCGCACGTCGGGAGTGGTGTCGATGCTGTTCAGATGCGTCAGTACCACGCTGCCGTCAATACCCTTCCACTTGAAGGAGGTGTAGGGGAAGGTGTTGAGATCATTCCAGCCCATCTTAGTGGTGTAGAAGTACTTCACATCCGATTCCTGCATAATCTGAGGAATGGCACCGTTGTAACCGAAGGTATCGGGCAGCCAGAAGCAGTCGGAGGTATAGCCGAACTCGTCACGGGTGAAGTGCTGACCGTACATAAACTGTCTTGCCATCAGCTCGCCGGAGGTGATGTTGCAGTCGCATTCCACGAATACGCCGCCGTTGGGCTCGTAGCGGCCCTCGGCAATGTACTTCTTCATCTTAGCGTAGAGATCGGGATAATAATCCTTCATCCATTCCAGATGCAGGGCAGAGGACTGGATAAACTTGTACTCGGGGTACTGCTCCATCAGCTTCACAACGTTGGAGTAGGTACGGGCGCACTTGCGGATGGTCTCGGATACGGGCCACAGCCAAGCGGTGTCCATATGAGAGTTACCGATGAGGCCGATTCTGCCGCGGGTAGTCTCGGCAGGGGCGTGTGCCAGTACGGACTGCAGATGCTCACGGCACTTAGCAACCGAGGCGTGGACCGCATCCATATCGTAGTGTGCAGGATACTGAATGATGTCGGCAAATACGTTCTCCAGCGCAGCCTGTGCACGGTGGCGCAGGAAGTTCTCGGCAGAAAGATTCTTGGCCATCTGCAGGACGATATTCAGATCGAACACAAAGTTGTAGATATCCTCGTTGACGGTGCAAATATCGATGGAGCGGAAGGTCTTCATAAAGTCGGCATCATTTGCCACGGGCGTTTCGCTGCCGTAGTGGAGGTAGGGATGGCAATCCACGCAGAAGTGATGTGCGTAGCACTCGAAAGCCAGCTCAAAAGTCTCGCCCGCCTTTGCACAGTCGGTGAGGAGCTGAGCGGAGTGCATAATGCCCATATAGTCGCCCTTGCTGTTGAAAATGCCGTCGGGAATACCGTTCTTGAAGAACAGCGTCTCGTAAGCGTCAGTGTGAGGGATCACGTAGAGCTTCTGTCCGTCCAGATGTGCGGGAACGGTGTAGGTACCCTTGATCCACAGGTTCATATACTCGCCGCCCCAACGGTCACCGGCAGAGAGGGGAGTCAATCCTTCGGTGGGAGGGGTGCGGAAATGCTCCTTGGTGGAAAGTCCCATAGGAGCAGGCAGGGTATCTGCCTTGGTGTACATCAGATTAGCGTAGATCTTATTCAGATTTTCCAGCTTGCCCAGTACACGGTTGGAATATCTTTCGTATATCATTATATATCTCCTTTATCATACGAATCATTAGGTTCATTATACCGAAAGTTTTCATAGATGTCAATGATTTTTCAAAACCTTTCCAATTTATAAACAATTATCAACTCAATTATCCTAAAAAAGTCGAAAAATTTGATAAACTGAAAATAAGTTCTTGACAATTGGGGAAAAATTTGATATAATCCATTATTATATCTATCTTACTCTCGACAGTAGACAAGAAGTATTTCGCAACCACGGAGGAGTTTTCTATGATCAATATTGCAATACTCGGATTCGGTAAAGTAGGCAGCGGAGTTGCCGAGGTTATCTCCAGAGGCTACAATCTGATTTGTAAAGAAATCCAGGATTCCATTCAGATCAAGTATATTCTCGATCTGCGTGATTTCCCCGGCAGTCCTTATCAGGATCTGATCGTTCACGACATCAAAACCATTCTGGAAGATCCGGAAGTGAAGATTGTATGTGAAACTATGGGTGGAACTAAGCCCGCTTTCGAATACTCTATGGCTTGTCTGCGTGCAGGTAAGAGTGTGGTTACCTCCAACAAAGAAGTGGTTGCCAATTTTGGCAATCTCCTTTGTGATGCCGCAAGAGATAACGGTGTTCGTTATCTGTACGAAGCATCCGTAGGCGGCGGTATTCCTGTCATCCGTCCTATCAAGAACGCTCTTGCCGCTAACGAAATCTACGAAATCAACGGTATTCTCAACGGTACCACCAACTATATCCTCACCGAAATGGATAAGAAGGGCAAGTCCTTCGACGATGCGCTTGCGCAGGCGCAGGCGCTGGGTTATGCAGAACGGGATCCCCGTGCGGACATCAACGGCGACGACGCATGCCGCAAGATCTGTATCCTCGCAGCACTGGCATTCGGAACGCTGGTAGCACCTTCCATGGTCAACTGCATTGGCATTCGTGATATCACCCAGACAGACGTTTCCATTGCTAAGAAGTTTGGCGGTGCAGTAAAGCTGGTAGGCAGTACCAAGCGTATGCCCGACGGTACCATTGATATCCGCGTAACGCCTTGCCTCGTACCGCCCTACAATCCGATGGTGAAGGTAGACGATGTTTATAACGCCATTATGGTCAGAGCCGCATCCCTTGGAGACGTAATGTTCTACGGTCAAGGCGCAGGCAGCCTGCCTACCGGTTCTGCCGTGCTGTCCGATATTATGGATATCGCAAAGCATCTTAAGACCAAGCAGCCTACTCAGGAAACTTGGGAGAGCAGCGATTCCGGCGTTGTATGCGATGCGGAAACCACTCCCACCAGTTACTATGCAGCGGTCAATCTTACCCCCGACGAGCTGACTCCCTATATCGAGGATATTGAAGTGCTCCACACCGAGGATGGCCTTACCGCCTTCATCGCGCACGGTATCTCTCATAAGTCCTTTGAATTTGCTCTGGCAGCTGCCGGCGCACAGGTATTCTCCAAGCTCCGCGCACTTTGAGCAAAATAGATGCGGGTTGCTGCTGCTACCTCCGATAGCTTCGAGAGCAAGCAAGGCAAATGGAGGAGCGTCATCAGCGCCACCGAGTAATCGGCGAGCAGCCACATCAGATCGCTTGCCATTAGTGCACCCAATAGTCCCATCAAGCTGTATGCCAAGGCATACAGCTTTTTGTATATCGCCCTTCGATTGCAATCACGGGTCAGATAGTTCAGACAAGTCTGCCCGTAATGGGACCAGCCGATCATCGTAGCTACGGCAAAGCAGAAGATGAGTATCGCCATCAGCGGTGCAGCCCATCTCCCCAGCGAAACGCCGAAGGCGGCGTTTACCAGTGCCATCCCCGATAGTCCCGGAAAGCGGTCTTGGTGCAAGAGGATCACGAAAGCGGTCAGTGAGCACAGGAGAATGGTATCGGCAAACACCTCAAAAATTCCCCAAAATCCTTGGTGAACGGCGCTGTCGGTGTCAGCACCGGCGTGTGCCATCGGAGCGGTTCCGCACCCTGCCTCGTGGGTGATCAGCCCGCGGGAAATGCCTGCACGGATCACACGGGCAAGGATCAGTCCACCTGTACCGCCCAGTGCAGCGGAGGGGGAGAATGCAGAGCGAAAGATCCCGGCAATGACTCCGGGAAGAGCAGTGATCTCGCTACCGATAGCATAAAGACACAACAGAACGTAAATTCCGCTCATTAGCGGAACAAGGCAAAGCGTAACGGTAGAAATGCGGGAAAATCCACGGCAAATGGCGAAATACAGTATCAAGGCCAGCAGTATGCCGCACAGAAGCGGAGAGAGTCCAAACGCTTCCTTGGCAGAGCGTGCAACCGTCTCTGCCTGCATCAGATTACCCAGTGCAAAGGATGCTACCAAACAGAACACCGCAAACAGCGAAGCCATCCACGGACGGCTGAAATAGTACATCGCACCGCCTATAAAGCCGGATTGCTCAGATTTGCGGTAACGGATGGCAAGCACCACTTCCGCATACTTGACCAGCATTGAAACCAGCGCACCTATCCACATCCAGAAGACTGCTCCGGCACCACCTGCAGTGATGGCAGAAGCAACTCCCGCAATATTTCCCACGCCCAGCGTTCCAGCCAGCGCTACAGTGAGTGCTTTCACAGAGGAGAGTCTGGGCTTTCCATCTGCCGGTCGAATCAGATCCCGTACCATCCGAAAAGGATGCAAAAGAAAGGGAAGCCCCAATCGCAGAGTGCAATAGATCCCGGACAGCAGTACGGTGGCAAGCAGAGCAGGAGAGAGCACAAAATCATACAAAGCTTGCAGTATTTTCATCGTATCACCTACAAAAAATCAGCTATTCATTCAATTAATGTGTATGCGGGAAAGGATTCAAAGAGAACCGCATATACTGCGAGAGGACGGATAGTCAGTGCGATGTAAAGTGTGTGAACAATATGTTAATTATGCCGAAAAGGTCTTGTAATTTTTGGAAATATGGATACAATAGTAATTGTTCGGTTAGCACTCACAGCTAAAGAGTGCTAACGTTATTTGATTACATGAAGGAGGAATCCCAAATGAAAGTAAAGCCCCTTTTTGATAAGGTAGTTGTGAAAATGACCGAGGTAGAAGAGGTCAGCAAGGGCGGTATCATCCTCACCGCCGCATCTAAAGAAAAGCCCCAGTTCGCAGAGGTAGTTGCAGTAGGCAACGGCATCGATAAGAACGGCGAGACCATCAATATGGTTGTAAAAGTAGGCGACAAGGTTGTCCTTTGCAATTATGCAGGCACCAAGATCAAGGTAGACGGCGAAGAGCTGATCATCGTCAGCGTTGCCGACATTCTGGCAATCGTAGAATAAGCACATCACTCAAAGCACGAAAGAAGGTAACTATTTATGGCAAAAGATATTGTACTGGGCACTGCTGCCCGTAACGGTCTGATGGCAGGCGTTGATAAACTGGCAAATACCGTAAAAATCACTATGGGCCCCAAGGGCAGAAACGTAGTGCTGGAGCGCAAGTACGGTGCTCCTCTGATCACAAACGACGGCGTAACCATCGCCAAGGAAATCGAGCTGGACGATCCCTGCGAAAATATGGGCGCACAGCTGGTGAAGGAAGTTGCAACCAAGACCAATGACGCCGCAGGTGACGGTACTACTACCGCAACTCTGCTGGCACAGGCATTCCTTGCTGAGGGTATGAAGAACGTAGCTGCTGGCGCCAATCCTATGGTTGTCCGTAAGGGTATCGCCAAGGCAGTAGACGTAGCAGTTGCATCTCTCAAGGCAAACTCTCAGAAGGTAAACGGCACCGCTGACATCGCAAGAGTCGGCACCGTGTCCTCCGGCAGCGAGGAGATCGGCAAGCTGATCGCCGATGCAATGGAAAAGGTTTCCGCAGATGGCGTAATCACCGTTGAGGAATCCAAGACCGCAGAGACTCTCTGCGAGGTAGTGGAAGGTATGCAGTTTGATCGCGGCTACCTGTCTCCCTATATGGCAACCGATACCGACAAGATGGAAGCCGTACTGGACGATGCGCTGGTACTGGTAACCGATAAGACCATCAGCAACCTGCAGGATCTCCTTCCCATTCTGGAGCAGGTATTGCAGATGGGCAGAAAGCTGCTGATCATTGCCGAGGACGTAGAGGGCGAGGCACTGACCTCTCTGATCCTCAACAAGCTCCGTGGTACTCTGAACGTATGCTGTGTCAAGGCTCCCGGCTTTGGCGACCGCAGAAAAGAGATGCTCCAGGACATCGCAACCCTCACCGGCGCAATGGTCATCACCTCCGAGCTGGGCTACGAGCTGAAGGAAGCCTCGGTTGATATGCTGGGCTCTGCAAGACAGATCAAGGTCAACAAGGAGCGCACCATCATCGTAGGCGGTCAGGGCGATCCCTACGCTATCGCATCCCGTGTAAACCAGATCCGTGCGGCAATCCCCGAAACCACCTCCGAGTTCGACCGCGAGAAGCTCCAGGAGCGTCTGGCAAAGCTGGCAGGCGGTGTTGCAGTCATCAAGGTTGGCGCTGCTACCGAGGTTGAGATGAAGGAAATGAAGCTCCGCATCGAGGACGCTCTGAACGCTACCAAGGCAGCCGTAGAAGAGGGCATCGTTCCCGGTGGCGGAACCGCTTATCTGAACGTAATTGCCGATCTGGAAGCACTGCTGAAGATCACCGAGGGCGACGAGCGCACCGGTGTTGCCATCGTTCGCAAGGCACTGGAGGCTCCCGTCCGTCAGATCGCCGAGAACGCAGGCTTCGAGGGCAGCGTAGTGGTTGACAAGATCATGCGCGCGCGCAAGAAGGGTTACGGCTTTGATGCCTACAACGAGAAGTTCTGCGATATGGTTGAAGCAGGCATCGTTGACCCCACCAAGGTAACCCGCAGCGCACTGCAGAACGCTGCATCCATCGCAGCAACCGTACTCACCACCGAAGCCATCGTGGCCGACACCAAGGAGACCAAGAAGGCTGAGGAAGCCGCAGCTCGTGCATCCATGCAGGCAGGCGGCGGTATGGGCGGTATGTATTAACAAACCAAAGGCTCCGCCTTTGGAATCCGCCAGCCCCTTCTTGAAAGAAGGGGCTGGACCCCCAAGAACTTTTATTGAGGGCGGCAACTACTTGCCGCCCTATCTTTTATAAAAAAGATTAGAAATTCATCTAAACACTATTGACAAAAGTGATTAGATGTGTATAATATAAGTAAGAGATATTTTGGATGCTGGTGAATAGCATCAGAAAGGAAGCTTACTATGACGAAACAGGAATTAATGAGTTCACTATTGGCGGTCGTTGACAAGAAACTGAACGATTGCGCAGAGAGATGGAAAACGCTGGACGAAACAGCTACTACAGAACGAATGGCACTGTCTGTACAAAGAAATCTCTATGACTTAGCGAAGACGACGATTCGGTTTGCAGGAGATAAAGACGAATTTCCGCGCCCATTTATCGGTCAAACGACGAATCTTTTGAAAAACGAGGAGTTTTTGCGTTCTGTATTACAGAATGCAAAAGGGGATTAACAGTCTTCTCTTGCTGTCTATCTCCACAATATGCTTTTTTGGAGACAGAACTTCCTCCTGCGATATCGCGAAGATGCGGTTCAAGCAACTAACCCTCGCAAACAATTTGAGGCAAAATTGAAAATGACAATCGTAGAAGATTTAATGAATGAGTATAGAATTGTTTTTGAGGAAATGGGTGGTAGAAAGGATTTGATGATCTGATGGAGAATAGGATTGCATTACTGAAATGTTTAGCGGACGAATCTCGAATTGCAATTCTGAACATTCTCGCCAAAGGGGACAGCTATGTAGAGATGATCGCGTCAAAATTGGAATTAACATCTGCTACGGTGTGCTACCATCTCAAAAAAATGGAGGCTGCCGGAATCGTCTGTTGCAGTCGGACACAATTTTATATGATCTATTCACTCAATCGTGAAATGTTTGACTGCTCGCTTGCAGAATTACTCTTTACAGGAGATCAGACAATTGATCGTGAGGATGCGTATCGTCAAAAGATATTGGATAGTTTTATTGTAAATGGCAGATTGCTCGCCATCCCTTCCCAGAGGAAAAAGCGAGAGATT
>JAFTMF010000140.1 GCA_017452565.1 Clostridia bacterium | reverse complement strand
CGTAGGCGATTTTTCTGCCGTTGACGATATAGTAAACGGGGGTCATTGCCGCATCCAAGTCTTTGCCGCCGCCGATGGTTGCGATGTTGTGGGCGGCAAGCGTATCAATGGTATCGAGGAATGGGTCCTTGCCGTAATCGTAGGCGTGATTGTTGGCAAGGGAAACGATGTCCACGCCCAGCGTGTTGTAAAGGGCGGTGTTGGCGGTAGCGGCACGGAAGGTGTAAGCCTTGTTGGCCATAGGCTTGCCTCGGTCGGAGATGGTGAACTCGTTGTTCATAAAGGTGATATCGTCCTTCTGCATCTCGGCAATCAGCAGCGGATCAATGCAATCGGTGATGGAAAGACCGTTTTTCACCATATATTCCATAGTGAGGTAGTTATCCGCAAGGCAGATGTCACCGCCAAATGTGAGGGTAGTGGTGGCGTTTACCTCCCCCGGCTTGCCGGCGCTGAGGAAGCGGACGTTTGCGGCAAACTCCCTTGCGAAGAGATCCCGCAGGACGAAGAAGGTGTTACCGGTGACCTGATACCACAAATCACGGGAGTAACCGCCCTCGGTCAGCGCACTTTGCAGAGAGAGGAGAGTCGCCTCGCCGAAGGTATCGTAGATAGAGCGGACGAAAGCGGCATCCACCGCAGGATCGCTCTCGTTCTCACCGATGAGGGAGAGGATATTCGCCACGGTGGCATCCACGTCCAAGGGAGGAGGGGGAGGCGGCTCGGGAGTGGCGGTGGTAGTCGGCGCAGTAGTGCCGGGGAGAGTGGTAGTCCCTGCAGGCGGCGCAGGAGTAGTGCTCGGAGTCTTGTCGGTGGTAGTAGTCTCCACGAAGGTGGGCTTGGTGAGGGTGGAGGTGTACACCGTAGTGGTGATAGCAGGAGTGGTGCATCCCGCCAGCAATGCAAGGGTGAGCAGGAGGGTGAGAATAGAGAGGGTGTGTTTCATAGGGATACCTCGATATATTAGCCCTCCCCTCTGGGGAGGGTGGATCGGACGCCCGCCGTAGGCGGTGTCCGAGACGGGAGAGGTGAGTGATGAGAAAATTTTTGCAAAGCGAACAATTATCTTCTCACTTGCACTCGAACCAGGTCTTGCCGCAGGAGACTTCTGCGGTCAGCGGTACCAGTGCGTCGAAGGCGTGTTCCATCTCGGATTTCAGAAGTGCGGCGGCGGCTTCCACGCAGTCGTCACGCACCTCCAGAATCAGCTCGTCGTGAACCTGCAGGATCAGCCGGGCGTCCAGCCCCGACTTTGCCAGCGCATCCTCCACGCGGATCATCGCTACCTTGATAATGTCGGCGGCAGAGCCTTGGATGGGGGAGTTCATCGCCACACGCTCACCAAAGGCACGCATCATCGCCTTGGAGGAGGTGAGCTCGGGGATGTATCTCCGTCTGCCGAAGAGGGTTTTCACAAATCCCTGCTCCTTGCCCTCCTCAATGGTGGAGTGGAGATAAGCGTCTACGCCGCTGTAGGTTTCTTTGTAGGAGCGGATATATTCGCCTGCCTGATATTTGGTAATGCCCAAATCTTGGGAGAGGGCAAAATCGGAGATGCCGTAGACGATGCCGAAGTTTACCGCCTTCGCCCGCTTGCGGAGCTCGGGGGTGACCTCGTCGGGGGATACGCCGAACACCTGCGATGCGGTGACCGAGTGAATGTCGGTGCCGCTTCTGAAGGCGTCGATCATAATGGGGTCGCCTGCACAGTGAGCCAGCAGGCGCAGCTCGATCTGGGAGTAGTCGGCGTCCACCAGCGTGTAGCCTTCTTTGGCTACGAAGGCGCGGCGCAGCTCCCGTCCCAGTTCGGTGCGGATGGGGATGTTCTGCAGGTTCGGCTCGGTGGAAGACAGTCTGCCGGTAGCGGTGAGAGCCTGCTTGAAGGTGGTGTGTACTCGTCCTCCCTCGTCGGCAACGGCAAGGAGTCCCTCCGCATAGGTGGAGCGGAGCTTGGTAACCTGCCGATAGTCCAGTATCAGATCAATGATGGGATGGATGGGACGGAGCTTTTCCAGCACCTCCGCATTGGTGGAATAGCCGGTTTTGGTCTTTTGGAAGAAGGGGAGTTTTAACTCGTCAAAGAGCACCGTTCCCAGCTGCTTGGGAGAGTTAATGTTGAACTCGTGGCCGGCGTGCTGATAAATCTCCGCCATATCGCCTGCGGCGGCGATCTCCAGTGCCAGCGAAAAGGCCTGCAGAGCGTTGCGGTCGACTAAGAAGCCCCGCTTTTCCATATTGTAGAGCACTCTCGCAAGAGGGAACTCCATCGTTTCGTAAAGCTCCAAACAGCCGTCGGTCTTCATCCGTTCGGTGAGGGGCTCAATGAGGCGGAAGATCGCCTCGGCGCTCTCGGTGGGGGCACCCAAATGGGCTCCCGCAATCTTGGCAAGGGAGGGAGCGCTGTCCGAGGAGTTGATGACGTATGCAGCCAGCAGAACGTCGAAGGAGCATCGGAAGGATGCCGCATCGAAGTGGGGGAGGATCTCGTCCAGCTTGTGGAGGAGGGATTTCAGATCGTACACCGCAAAGGTGAGATCGGTGTGTGCAAAGAAGTCGGCGATCTGCGCCACGGTGTCCCCGGCAAAGAGTCCTTCGCCGAAGGTGCAGGTAAGACGGCTGTTGCCGTCGCACAGCTCAACGGCATCGTCGGTGATCCACAAGCCCACGGGGGAGGTGAGCTTTGCCGATGCCAACTCTTCTGCGCAGATCTCACGGACGGTCAGCTCCTTGGCGGTTTCGGTCTCGGTGACTACCTCGTCCAGTCCCATCCGCTTGATGTAGCCGGCAAACTCCAGCTCGGCAAAGAGGGAGCGGAGCGCAGCCTTGTCGGGATTCACGGCAGGCAGCTCGGCGGGAAGCAGATCGGCAGGCATATCCCGAATGATCCGTGCCAGCGTCCGGGAGAGGTAAGCCTGCTCCTTCTGCTCCCGCAGATTGGCAAGCACCTTTGCGCTGGCCTTGACCTCGTCAATGTGCTGGTAAATGCCGTCCAGACTGCCGTAGGTGGAAATCAGCTTGGCGGCGGTCTTCTCGCCCACGCCCGAAACACCGGGGATGTTGTCGGAGGAGTCGCCCATCAGAGCTTTGAGATCCACGAACTGCTCCACGGTAACGCCGTAATCGGCGGCAAAGCGGTCGGGAGTGTAGGGAACCACCTCGTTGTTCTTGGCAAGGAGAACGGTGGTGTGATCGGAGATCAGCTGAAGGCTGTCTCTGTCACCGGTGAGGATATAGCATTCGCCCTCTTCTTTCTCCCAACGGGCAGAGAGGGTGCCGAGAATATCGTCGGCCTCGTAGCCTTCCACCTCCACCACGGCAATGCCCATAGCGGTGAGGAATTTCTTGGCATAGGGGAACTGCATCAACAGTTCGGGAGGGGTTCCGTGGCGTCCCGCCTTGTAGGCGTCGAACATCTTGTGACGGAAGGTGGGAGCGTGAACATCAAACGCCACCGCCACCGCATCGGGGGAGAGCTGAGAGATCTGATTCAGGAGAACGTTCACAAACCCATAAACGGCGTGGGTAAACACGCCTGCCGAATTGGTCAGCGGGCGCACGCCAAAATATTGACGGTTCAAAATCGAGTTACCATCGATCACCAATAATTTCTTCATACCGAAACCTCTTTTCGTAGAGTTACCCTTATTGTACCACAAATCCGCCCAAAAGGATAGCCTTTTCCAAAAAAATTCACAAACAATCGCGCACTTTGTTCGCACTTGCCCCAAAACTAAAATAACATCCGCCAAAGGCGGATTTTCAGTCTGTCGAAAAAGCCGTACTATGCGTAAGCGTAGTACGGCATTTTAAGATG
>JAFTMF010000016.1 GCA_017452565.1 Clostridia bacterium | reverse complement strand
ATCATACCTTAAAAACCCATCAGCCCGCAAGAATTTGCGGGCTTTTACAGAAATTTTTGGAGGTCTCGGAACCTTTTTATAAAAAGGTTCCGAGCGGGAGCCAAGGGCAGAGCCCTTGGTTAATTATTCTTCTCCAGAATAGGCTTGATGTGCCAGATATTCTCGGCGTAATCGCGGATGGAGCGGTCGGCGGCAAAGACGCCTGCGGATGCCACGTTCATCAGCGACTTCTTCGCCCAAACGTCCTTCTGTGCGTAATCGGAAAGCAGGCGATCGTGAGCCTTGCAGTAGGAGTCGAAGTCAGCCAGACACATATAGGGGTCGGCAACGCCGGGACCCATTACCAAATAATTGTAAAACTCGGTGAAATCTTCGCCGTTGAAGCCGACTTTCAGATAATCTACCGCCTTCCGCAGCAGCTCGTTGCCGTTGTAGTAAACCGAAGAACGGTAGCCGCGACGCCATACGTCCTCTGCCTCGGCAGCGTTCAGACCGAAGATATAGATATTGTCTTCGCCAACTGCTTCGGCAATCTCTACGTTGGCACCGTCCAGCGTACCGATGGTCACCGCACCGTTAATCATCAACTTCATATTACCGGTACCGGATGCCTCCTTACCTGCCAAAGAAATCTGCTCGGATACGTCGGCGGCAGGGATCAACACCTCTGCCATAGATACGCGGTAATCCTCGGCGAATACCACGCGCATCTTCTCGCGGAGCTTGGGATTCTTCTCAATGTCCGCAGAGATGTTGTAGATCAGCTTGATGATCTGCTTTGCCATATAATAGCCGGGAGCGGCCTTGGCACCGAAGATGAAGGTCTGAGGAGTCATCTCCATATCGGGATTCTCCTTCAGTTGAACGTAAAGGGAGATGATCCGCAGAGTGTTCAACAGCTGACGCTTATACTCGTGCATACGCTTGATCTGCACGTCGAAGAGAGAGGCGGGATCAATGCCCACGCCGGTGCGTGCCTTCAGCCAGTTGGAGAAGCGCACCTTGTTGTCCATCTTAATCTGGGACAGACGCTCCAGCACGGCCTTATCGTCGGCATACTTCTTGAAATCCTGCAGCTTGTCGGGATTCTTGCGGTAGGTGGTGCCGATGGTCTCGTCCAAAAGGCCGCACAGACCGGGGTTGGAGTAGCACAGCCAACGGCGGTGTGCGATACCGTTGGTGACGTTGGTGAACTTCTCGGGAGTGTAGTTGTAGAAATCAGAGAAAATAGTCTTGGTGAGGATGTCGGAGTGGAGCTTGGATACGCCGTTAACGGTGTGAGAGCCCACGATAGACAGATTCGCCATCTTCACTCTGCCGTGGGAGAGGATGGACATATGGGTAATGCGATCCCAGTCGCCGGGATAGCGTTCCCACAGATCGGCACAGAAGCGGCGGTTGATTTCGCAGATAATCTGATGCAGACGGGGGAGTTTGTAGCGGAAGAGATCCTCGTTCCAGGTCTCCAGTGCCTCGGGCAGCACGGTGTGGTTGGTGTAGGAAACCGTCTTGGTAACGATGTCCCAAGCGTCCTCCCAAGAGTAGGAGTAGGTGTCGATGAAGATGCGCATCAGCTCGGGCACTACCAGCGCAGGGTGAGTATCGTTGATGTGGATGGAAACCTTCTGGGCAAAATTGCTCAGAGTGCCGTAAGAGCGCAGATGATCTGCAATAATGGACTGGAGGGAGGCGCATACCATAAAATACTGCTGAGACAGACGGAGCAACTTGCCTTCCTCGTGGTTATCCGAGGGATAGAGCACCTTGGAGATGATGGCCGCCTGGTTTTGCTCTTCCATAGCGCGGAAATACTCGCCCTGAGAGAAGAGGTTCATCGAGAAGTTGTTGACGGCGGATGCCTTCCACAGACGCAGGGAGTTGACAGCCTCGCAGTCAGCGCCCGAAATGAGGATATCGTAGGGGATTGCCTGAATCTCGGTGTAGTTGGTGTGGATGATATCGCACTTGCCGTCTATCCAGTTTTCGGTGATGTGACCGCCAAAGCGGACGGTGCAGGTTTTGTCGGTACGAGGCACCAGCCAGCCCTCGCCCGAGGGCATCCACACGTCGGGCAGCTCGATCTGATCGCCGTCTACGATCTTCTGCTTGAACAGACCGTATTCGTAGAGGATGGAGAAGCCGGTTGCGGAGTAGTTCTGAGAGGTGAGGCCGTCCATAAAGCAGGCTGCCAGTCTGCCCAGACCGCCGTTGCCAAGGCCGGGATCGGCTTCCATTTCGTAAAGCTCGTCGAGGTTATAGCCCCATTCGGAGAGGATCTTGGCATAGTCCTTTTCAATGCCCAGATTGCCCAGATTGTTCCGCAGCTGTCTGCCGATGAGGAATTCCATACACAGGTAGTAAATCTTCTTGCCTTCCTGCTTGGTTACGTTTTTCTTGAATTTGGTTCGCTTGGCAGCCAGAATATCCTTTACAGCCAGAATCACGGCTTTGTAAACCTGATCCTTGTTGGCCTCTGCGGGAGTGGTGCCGAAATAACGGGAAAGCTTCTGTTCGATGCCGGCGCGCAGCTCCTGCTCCCGGCTGGGTTTTACTGCCATT
>JAFTMF010000139.1 GCA_017452565.1 Clostridia bacterium | reverse complement strand
TTTCCATAATTGCCTCCTATTCATTAGTGAAACCATTCTACCATATTTCTACGATAATTGCAATACTTTTTGGAAAATTGCAACAAAAAAAGTGTTTGAATTCTGCATAAATATGAAAAATTAACAAATGGCAACCGTTGATTCAGTCAACGGTTGCCAAGTTTGTTTTAGATTGCAGGGAAGATTGGGAGATTATTTGTAAACCTTGAGATTATCGAAGGAAGTCTGGCATTGATAGGTTCGAACGCCGATTCTACCCTGGAGATAGGGGGCGGTATCGGTGTAGTCGATATACAACTGATCGTCTACGTAAACCTTAATGTTAGCGCCTTCGCAAACTACCTTCAACGTGTAGGTTTTGCCGGTCTGTACGGTCAGCTTCGCACTCTTGAGGGCTTTGTAACCGTAATTCTGTTTGCCCAGCGTTACACCGGTCGAGGTCAGACCTACGTAGTAGCCCTGTACCCAATCGGCGCCGGCTTCCGATTCCATTGCTGTGGGTTCTTTATCCCAGAAGCAGGGAGTACCGGGATTGGTAGCACGTACCATCAGACCGCAGTTAATCTTGTTTACGGGGCTGACTTCTACTTCAACCGTATAGTCACCCCAATTGTCTTCGCCATACAGACGCTTGCCGCTGGGATAGGAGCCGTTGAGTGTCAGCACGCCATTCTTCACAATGAACGCACCGTCAGAATAAGCGCTGTTATCGGTGCTCTTGGAGTAATCCCATTCCAATGATTTCACTGCAACGTTCTGCTGCAAGGTAAAGGAGACGAATGATGCGGAACCGGAGACCAGCTTGAAAGATACGGTATGCTCACCCTGAGTGAGAGGAATTTCACGGGAGATTGCAGTTGCATATTTCTCACAGCCTGCCAGTGCTACGTCGGTCACCTTCTGACCGTCTACGTACACTTCCATCTTGGCATCGGGAGCGCCGTCGCCGGTGAAATACTTCGCTGCCAGATCGTACTTGCCGTTCTGTGCGGCGTATACACGGTAGTTCAGTACGTTGCCTTCTTCTGCAACTACGGCGTTGATTTTGCTCTTCACAACGGTGGGGAAGGAGCCGGTGGTGTAGGAGGTAGCAGGGATCAGACCGTTCTTCTTGGATACGGTCTTGTACTGATTCGCGCTGCCCTGACCGCCTACTGCGCCGGTGCCGCCGATAAAGCCGAAGTTAGCGTCTGCGCCTTCAGCAATGTAACCGATAGCGCCGGAGGGCAGGGTGGATTCCAGCTGACCCAGCTCACGGTCGTTCATATAGAAGGTATAAACATTATCCTTCTTCTCGATCTGCATAGACTGGAGACAATCGAACTTCACATCTTCCTTGAAGGACTGTACCATCTTCATTTCGGTGACGGTAGACTTTCCGTTTTCGGTGATGGTAACGATCACCTTCTGGGTTGCGGGATCAAATACGCAAGAGCCGAAGTTCTTGTCATCGGTATAGCTGAAGATCGCGCCTGCCTTGCCGCCGTTGGGGATTTTGGTAACGTTGTACTCTGCGGTGAAATTGCCCTTGAAGCCTTCATTGGAGATCAGGGTGCTGCCTGCGCTCAGACCGAATCCGCCGGAAGATGCCATCGAACCGTTCAGGCTCCAACCGTCCAGCGATTCGTCGGTGCTGAAATGAGCGTAGATGTCGGGCATATCGGGCACCTGCTGCTTGGAGGTGTTGGGACCCATAATGTCCATCCGAGTGCCGTTGAAGACGATACGGTCAATATTCACGTCACGGTTCATTCCGTTGTCGCTGGTGGAGTGGTAGACGATGTAATAGCTATCCAGGTCGGGACCCTTGACAGTAGAGCTGTGGCCGATGTTATGGATAGAATCATCGGTGCTGATCAGCACGGGATTGTTTTCGGGCTCAGCCAAAGAGGTAGGAGAGCGGGAGGAGCTGACGTAGTTGATACGGTAGGTTCTGCTGAGATAATGGTTACCGGTATAAGTCATATAGTAGTAACCGTCGTGATAAACCAGCATAGGACCTTCAGTCCAGCCGTTCATAGAAGTGACGTTCATCGGGCCTGAGAATTTGAAGCTGCTGGGGCTGTCCATCAGATAGGATTCGATGGCATTACCGCCGGCAGTATAGAAGAACCATTTGCCGTTGTTGTCGATGAAAACGGAACCATCGATGACCATACCCAAATTCTCGGTGATGGGCTCAAAAGGACCTGTGGGAGAATCACTGCGAAGCACGTAATGTCCGTTGCCGGCAGGGGAAGTGTACATATAGAAGTATCCATTATAATAGTAGACTTCCGGTGCATAGGCAATTTCGGTTACGGGGCTGCGGCTGGAAAGACCCTCGTACTTCCAGTTGACGAGATCGTCAGAGGACCAGCATTTGATACCGGTGCCGGTAACGTACAGATAGAACCTGCCGTTGTAACGCATCACGAAGGGGTCGCCCAGACCGTCGCCTACCTTCTTAGAGCTGAGAACGGGGTTTCTGAAATAGGAAACCTCTTCTACAGGCGATAGATCCAGATCGTTTGTAGCGCCGCTGGGGGTGGACGTTACGGGATTGGCGGTAGTGCCGGTAGTGGTGGTGGTGTTTTTGTCCGATTGACAGCTGAAGAGGGATGATAGGAGGAGGACTCCGGTCAATAGGAGTGTAATGGTTTTTTTCATAATAACCTCCGGGTATAAATATTGCTGTTACTATTTTATACGAAATGTAGCGTTCTGTCAAGAGATATTTTCTATGAATTGTGTAAAATGTCGCAATAATTGAAGTAGGCAGCAAAAGAGTCGGAGTTTTTCGGATATATTATCTAATATTTTTGCAAAGAAATTTATCTTTTTTGGAAAAAAGTATTGACAGATAAGAGGAATTATGTTAAAATGGGTTCACCAGTCGAGGATAATCGAATGGAATTGTAGTTTTTCTATAATCGTCCATTGGTTGTCCCGAAATTATTAGCCGATTATCGGCATATTTCCTAGGAGGATTACTTATGAAAAAGACCCTTTCTCTCGTTCTTGCAGCACTTCTTGCAATGACCGCTCTGGTATCCTGTGCTGATCAGGATGCAGGCACCACCACCACCGCTCCCGCTGCTACCACCACTACCGTTGGTTCCACCACTACCAAGCAGCCCCCCGTTATCATCCCCGAACCCGATCCCGGCGTTTCTGACGAGCCCGTTGATGAAAACGATTATCTGTTCCCCAATGCAAAAGCAGGCGACCTTGCTCTGAGAGTAACTGAGGTTAGCGGCTTCGGTCTGTACGAAGGCGAAGGCACTTCCGATAGCGGCAACTACATGGCAATCGTTAACAATGACACTATGTCCTCCGGTAAGATCACCGCTACCTTCACTGGTCTCGCAGGCTCCGACGCTAACGACAACGGTATCGTATTCGGCATGGCAGACTTTGAGGAAGGCTCCTTCTTCTGGGAAGCCGGTGCTCCTACTTACTACTTCCTGTTCGTGTCTGACCGCGGTTCGCTGTATCTCGCTAAGGTAGCATATCAGGGCAATAACTGGACTGTATGTGTAGATACTGCCGAGACCATCGAAGGCTACGTTCACGGTGACCAGGTTACCATCACTGCTGAATGGGACGGTACTGGCAACATCAAGTGCTACGCAAACGACACCCTGATGATCGAATATACCGATCCCGATCCTTTCGTAGGTACCCGTTACGGCGTACGTTGCGAGGTTGCAGGCGTTGTATACCACAGCGTAGAGGCTGAGCACTAATTAAATAGAATGGCTGTCCGATTTACGACAGCAAAGTAATACAAACGGCGCCATAGGAATATGGCGCCGTTTTACAGTCGCAAGCGAGAGAAGGTAAAGCAATGAAATCCTATACCATTTACACGAAGAATCAAACCGAACTGGAAATTGTTCAAAATACAACCGTTTGTACCCCTACCGTTGAGGATCCCACCCCTCAACTCACCTATCCTCGGATCATTCGCTTGGAGCACAGCGGCGAGCAGAACGGCATTTTGCTGTGTACCGCCGAATCGCTTCACGTAAACGCCTATCAGATCCATCGCAGCAGCGACAACGGTCTCAGCTGGCAGATGGTTGGCGAGATCCGTGCCCACGTAGCCGATCGGATTGCCAACTGGCAGCCGATGCTGTACGAGCTGCCCGTAGCGGTAGGCGATATGCCCGCCGGAACGGTTCTGCTGGCAGGCTGTATCCGCAACGCTCCCACCGATCAGACAGCGATGTGCATTTATCGCAGCAACGATTTGGGCGAGAGCTGGTGTTATCTTTCCACCGTTGCCGAGGGCGGCGGCTTCTCCCGCACCGGCGGTCTGTCCAAAGGCTTGTGGGAGCCCTTCCTGCTTTGCGATGATGATGGCAAGCTGTGGTGCTTCTATTCCGACGAGCTGGATGCGGAGCATCACAGTCAGATGCTGGTGTGCCGTGTCAGCGAAGATGGTGTGAGTTGGAGCGAGACGCAGCGCATCGTAGCCTGCAGTCAGCAGCATCTGCGTCCCGGTATGATTACCGTAACCAGAATGGGCGACGGCAGATATTTCGCAGCTTACGAAATGGTGGGGATTCATAGCAATCCCGTCTATTATAAAACTACCTACGATCTCTCCGATTGGGGCGATCCTGCCGATCCCGGCGTTCGGATTCTGACTCCCGAAGGGAAGGGCGTCGGTTCCACTCCGTATTGCTGCTGGCTGCCTGCAGGCGGAGCGCAGGGTACGTTGGTTGTCACCGGTAAGAATCTGTCGGGCGAAGGCAGCTCCAACACCGGCACCGACTGGCTGCTCAGCTTCGATTACGGCAAAACTTGGGAAGCGGTGGAGAACCCTCTCCCCTATACGCCTACTCCTCGGTTCCGCTATGCCTATAGTCCCGGACTGTTTGCCGCTGAGGATGGAGAGACGTTATATTATGTAAATGATATCAACTGCGAAGCAGTTCCCGATAAAGCGAAGATTCAACTCTCGATCATTCGGGTGAAGCCCGGTGTTGCGAAGTGATACTTGCCGAGTTGATGATGAAAGGAAACACCATGTTCAAACGATTAATTTGTCTGATTTTGCTTTGCAGTTTGACGATTCCGCTGATTGCTTGCGAAAAAGAAGTTGATAATCCTCCTCCCGTAACAACGCCCGCTCCCTCTGCCGCTCAGATGAATTTGGCTGAGTACACCGTGGTATACGGTGACGGAGCAAGTGCAGAGGTTCAAAAAATCGTCAATCGCATTAAAAACAAGCTGCGCAGTCAGTTTGCGCTGGACGTTCCTGCCGTAGCAGAAAGCGCCTCTGCGCAGACCAAAGAAATATTGGTTGGTACTACCACCCGTGCGGAGAGCACTGCGGCGCTGGCGAAACTGCCCACTGATACCGCCAATGCCTACCGCATCGAGGTTGCAGGCGAGAGAATCGTACTCGTCGCCGCCAGCGATGCCGCATTGGATACCGCAGTGCAGTATTTTATAAACGGTCTGCTGGATGATGCGAAAAACGCCGTTTTGGAATTGCCCGCAGACTATGCCTATACCGATTCCTTCGGTGTCAGCGCAGAGCTTTTGACCAACGGCGTGCAGATCAAAACCCAATTGGTTTCCACCATTTACGGCGCCACCAAGCGGTTGCATACCGTTGACCTGTCCTATGCCCGCATCATCGAACTGTCCCATAGCGGGAATGCCAACGGAATGCTACTGGCTACCTCCGAATCGCTGGACGTGAACAACTATCTGATTCACCGCAGTGTGGATTACGGCGCTACTTGGGAGACCGTGGGCGAAGTATCCGCACAGATGAGAAATATGGTAGCCAACTGGCAGCCGATGCTGTACGAGCTCCCTTGTCAGGTAGGCGATTTGCCGGAGGGTACGATCCTGCTGGCGGGATGTATTCGAAACAGCAATACCACCAAAACCAATATGGTCATCTACAAGAGCAACGATTTCGGCGTTAGCTGGGATCTGGTATCGGTAGTGGATTCAGCCGACGGATTTTCCAACACAGGCGGTCTGTCTAAAGGACTTTGGGAGCCCTTCCTGCTCTATGCGGAAGGCAAACTGTGGTGCTATTACTCCGATGAAAAGGTAGCGGAACAGCACAGCCAGAGATTGGTGTGCCGCTCCTCCACAGACGGCGTGAATTGGAGCGAAACCCAAGAGGTGGTTGCGCTGGAAGATGCCAATATGCGTCCGGGTATGATCACCGTTACCAAGCTGGGCGACGGCCGGTATCTGGCGACCTATGAAATCGTCGGTATGCACGACGTGCCGGTGTATTTTAAAATCACCGATGATCTGAACAACTGGAATCCCGCCGACATCGGCAAACAGATCAAAACTAAAAGAGGCGAGTTTATCGGTTCTGCCCCTTACCTTTGCTGGACACCTGCCGGTGGCGAGTGTGGCACCTTGCTGGTGACTGCCAATCACAGCAACGGCAAGACCGACGAAGAGACCTGCTATCTGATGGCCAGCTTCGATTACGGCGATACTTGGGTGATTATTGACAATCCGCTGTCCTTCAAAAGCAACGTAGACGCCCGCAATTCCTACAGTCCCGGATTTTTCGTTTCCGAGCTGACCCGAGGAAAAGTGTTCTTTGTAAATACCGTTGCCAATCCCGACGTGCCGGGCAAACGCAATATGGATCTTGCAATTTTGGAAATATCTAATTACGGAGAGGGTTCATGAAACAACTGTTAACGAAACTGCTTTCATTTGTGCTGATCGCAGTGCTTCTGCTTCCGATTGGGAGTGAGCTGATCGTATCAGCGCAAAACGCACAGAAAGCATCAAAAGAAGAATTACCTGTAATCTATATTACCACGGATACCGGCAGGCCGGTAACCAAAAAGGAATACGAGGGGGCGCAGATGGTAATGACCCTTCCGGATCGGTATTCCGATTACGTCAACGAGTATTCTATGGGAACGGGCGGCGAGATTCAGATGCGTTGCCGCGGTAACTCTACTTATGAAATGGGAGATAACCGCATTGGCAAATCCGGAAAATTCTCATACAAGATAAAGCTGGACAAAAAAGCCAATTTGCTGGGAATGGGCGAAAGCAAGCATTGGGTGCTCATTGCTAATTTCTATGACGTCACCAATCTTCGTAACAAGTTAGTGTACGATCTGTCCGGTGCTATGGGACTCAGCTATACCCAGTCTCGTTGGGTAATAGTCAATCTCAACGGCAAGTATCAAGGCATTTATACCCTTTGTGAGAGTATTCGGATAGACGAGGGTAGAGTAGATATCACCGACTGGGAAGAGAGAGCTGAAACCATTGCCGAGCGCATTGCAAAAGCCGAAAAGCTGTCGGATGCCAATACCGAAACATTGATAGAGGCGATGGAGAATGATTTGTCTTGGGTGACTACAGGCGTGTTTGAACGCTACAAAATCTCCGATTACTGTGATACGTCCGAGCTGAATATCAATTCCGGCTATCTATTGGAATACGACCAACGGCAAGACGGTGATACCAGTAAGTTTACAACCGGTATGGGCGTGAAAATGCAGTTGGATTCCCCAAAAGCATTGGATACCAATCCGGAGATGAAGGCTTACGTCGTGAATTTGATTGCAGACTTGGAAGAAGCCATCACCTCCGAAACCTTCTGCACTGACGAGGGCAGACACTACAGCGAATTTGTAGATATGCAATCGCTGATCGACTACTTTATCATTTTCCATCTCTTCAAGAACATCGAATTCGGTCATTTGAGTATCTATCTCTATATCGAAGACGGAATCATCTACTTCGGCCCCGCATGGGACTTTGACGGCAGCTCCGGCAATCAGGTTACTCTGTGGCCCGATTGGATCAAGCACGATCAATGGTTCTTTATGGGCGGCCGTGCCGAATGGTGGAAAGAGATGTGCGGCGATCCCTACTTCGTGGTACAGGTAGAGGAGCGTTGGCAAGAGCTTCGTCCCTTGCTGGACGTGTATATGGAATCGCTTCCCGTATGGAAATCTTACATTCAAACCGAAGCAGATCGCAACTTCAAGCATTTCGGTGCGCCGAAGAACTGGTATATTACCGATTCAGAATGTCTGAGCTTTAATATTGAGTACAAAACCTTGGTGACTTGGCTGGAACAGCGCATTGCGTGGTTGGATGAGCAGTGGTCTCTGCGCGACCCCAATATGGAGGATCGTGGGTTGGTTTCCAGCGAAAAGATTACAATGGATCTTACCTATTCCGACGGTTCTAAGCTATCGGAAGATCGCCTTTCCCTTGGCGGATGTAAATCCGACTATCTCTACAATATGGAGCAGAAGAGCAATCTGAAGCTGACCATCTCCACCAAGCATACTACGCATCGAAAGGTAGCCATTTACATCAACGGTAAGTACTATAAAACCGAGGTTTTGAATCTGGATACCCCTGCAGAGTTTACCATTCCTCGCGCCAAGCTCGATGAAGAGCCGGGTGCGGTGAACGTGATCTACGCAGTAGGTTTCAATGACAGCACCTACTACCGTGCCAGCTACGTCACCGTTCGGATGTCCGAAACCGACGTCAAGCGCGGAGACTGTGTTCTGCAGGCAGGAGACGATTACCTCATCACCAGCTACGGCGGAACGGTTACGCTCCCCGAAATTGACGTTCATGCTAACGGCTTTACCGCCGCAGGCTGGACCGACGGCAAGAATCTGTATGCACCCGGAAGTGAATGCGTTTTGCACAAATCGCTTCGCGTATGGATCGACTGGGAACGCAACGATACCGTTGCAGAGCTGGAAATCAAACCCGGCAAAGCGTACGTTGGTTCTCCCGTGACCCCGACTCCGCCTTCCGCAGAAGAGCCCTCGGGTGTGGATCAGATAGCGCCCAAGCGCAATAGCTATTGGTGGACGCTGCTGATTGCAGTTCCGGTAGTGGCCGCAGGCGGCGTTGCCGGCGGTGTATACTACGTCCGCAAACGCAAGAAAAAATCCTGATTTTTGAATGACTCATAGCCGTCCTTCTCGGATTCGTCCGAGGAGGACGGTTTTGTTTTTCGCTCATCTAAACCGTTCTACTCGTGCTCGTTTTCACATATAATGCCATAGAAAAGAGGGAGAGAGATGACCGAAGAACTGCTGAAGGTGTTAAAACGCCTGCCGCCTCCCATTCTGCAAGCCGTAATTCGAGGCGAGCAAACCTTTGGAGAGATTTGCGAAGTGCATATCCGAACCGGACGGCGGGTGGTGCTTACCACCGTGGAAGGCTCTTTCAATCGACTCACCTCTTTGTATACCGATGCCGCAACGGTGGCGGAGTCGGTAGCCTCTCTTTGTGACCGTTCGCTCCATGCTCATATGGACACGATTCGCGAGGGCTATATTGCACTGCCCGGTGGTGTGCGGGTGGGCGTAGCAGGCAGAGCCATCTGTGAGGACGGCATTATAAGCAATATAGCGGACATCACCTCGCTTTGTATTCGGATACCCGCAAGGCGTTGGGGCATAGGCAGAGAAGTGTTTCAAAAAATCCGTAAAGGCGGCTTTCGGGAAAGTTTTCTCTTTTATTCACCGCCCGGCGTGGGAAAAACCACCTTGTTGAGAGATCTTTCCCGTTCGCTCTCCGAAGAAGCGGGGCTGCGGGTAGCGCTCATTGACAGCCGATGCGAGCTTGCCTGCGAAGAACTGTTATCTGCCGATCATATCGACGTCTACAGCGGCTATCCCAAGGGAAAAGCCATCGAGCTTGCCACCCGCACGATGAATCCGCAGTATATCATCTGCGACGAGATCGGTTCGCTGGAAGAAGCGTTGTCTTTGCTGGCGGTGGAAAACGCAGGCGTGCCCTTGTTAGCATCTGCCCACGCCTTCGGGCTGGATCAACTGCTGAGACGGCAGAACATCCGCATGCTCCATCGGGCAGGTGTGTTCGATCACTACGTCGGTATTACCCGAGAGAGCGGAACCTTGCGGTTTCGTTACGATCGTTGGGATCCTGAAGCGTGAGCGCCAATCCTGCAATCCATAGAGGGAGGGATTTCTGTGAAATACGTGGGACTATTCCTGATTTTCGTATGCTGTACGGCCGCAGGAATGTCTGCTGCCGGAAGCGTTACCCGCTCCCTCTCCTTGTGCGAAGGAATGCTGCGATTCGTGCGGCATATCCGCAGTCAGGTGAGCTATTACAGAGCCCCCGTAGGCGAGATCTGCACCTCTTTTGAAAACGAAGCCTTTCAGCGTGCGGGACTGGATCGCCTCATCGCAGAGCGGGGATTTGAAAATGCAGTCTGTGAAATCGAGGGAGCGCTGTCGGTGGAAGAGGACGCCTATCACGCCCTGCAATCCTTTGCACGCAGACTTGGTTCCCTCTCCTACGACGAGCAGATTGCTGATTGCGATTATATCGCAAAGACGCTGGAGGATGCGATTGTGAAAAAGCGGGAGAGCATCCACGCCAAACGCCAGATTTATTCATCCTTAGGACTTTTGGGCGGTGCAATGGTGGTATTGATATTGATATAAGGGAGACGGAAAGCGACGAAGCGGAGAGATCGGAATCCGCTTGCAGGTATCAATGCAGAAAGGATAGGGGAGCGTAGATGGATGCGGGACTGATCTTTAAAGTGGTCGGTATCGGACTGCTGGTAAGCGTGGCTTGCCAGATCCTGAGCAAAACCGGACGGGAGGAACAGTCGATGCTGGTGAGCGTAGCGGGAGTAGTGATTATTATGCTGATGCTGGTCAGCGAGATTGCCGATCTTCTGCAGACAATCCGCACGCTCTTCGGTCTATGAGTTTTATCGCCGTCTGCGGGCTGGTGCTTGCCGTGATGCTTTTCTTGCTCCTGATTCGTCAGTTCCGTCCCGAATTGGCTCCGCCCCTCAATTTGTGTCTCACGCTCTTTCTGACCCTTTCCGCCATCGCCGCTATGATACCGCTGCTCACCTATCTCAAAGAGCTGGAAATAGGGAAGTTTGAAGTCTATCTCCCTTATTTAATGAAATCAATGGGAATATCGCTTCTTTCCACCACTGCCGCCGATCTTTGCCGTGATTCGGGAGAGGGCTCCATCGCCAACAAGCTGGAGCTGCTGGGCAAGTGCGAGATCGTGCTCCTATCGCTCCCGCTGCTCAAGGAACTCCTGACGTTGGCACAGGAGCTGATGAAGTTCTCATGATTTACAGATCTTACAAAAGTACAAGTCTGTTCTTTCTGATCCTGATCATACTGCTGACTATTCTGTCCGGTTGCCCGGCCGTTGCGGACAATATCTACAGCGATACAGCCGAAGAGCCGACCTATCCGTACGGTGATCTGTTGGAGAGCCTTCCCGAGGATGCCAAGGATTTGCTCCCCGAGGGCATGGGAGACAGCGAATCAGCAGAGGACGTGCTACGAGCGGTGGATAGCAAGTATCTGTGGTCGCTATGTACCGCAATGGTACAAAAAGGCCTGAAGGGAGGACTTTCTCTCTTTGCCACATTGCTGGGCGTGATTCTCATCGCCGGCGTATTGCACCGCTTGGGCGAACTTTTCTTCACGGACAAGTCGGCGGTATTCGAATATGCACTGCTTTTGATTGCGGCATTGCAGATCTACAGTTCGGTCTATACCCTTTTTGATCTGACGAAAATGGTTATCGAGCAGATCAATCAATATATGAACACCCTCGTAGCCGCCCTCTGTGGAATATTTCTGCTTACAGGCAACACAGGAGTGGCACTGGCAGGCTCCACTTGGATGGGCTTGCTCCTCACCGTAACGGAAAAACTCTGTTATTCGGTTTTCTTTCCCCTCCTGCAAATCTCCTTCGGAGGTACGCTGGTATCGTCTGCCAGCCCGGAGCTGAATCTGCGACCCATCCTTGCATTTCTCAGAAAAATCTGCACAACCTTGCTGGTGATCTTTATGACGGTGATCACGCTGATCCTATCATTTCAAACTCAGCTGGCAGCAGCGGCAGACAGTCTGTCGATGCGTGGAATCAAGTTCGCAGCCTCCAATATGATCCCGATGATCGGCGGACTGTTCAGCGACACGCTTCGAACCATTGCCACGTCACTGTCCTTGGTGAAGAGCACGGCAGGACTGGTAGGTCTGCTGGGACTACTGGTCAGCCTGATGACACCGCTGACGGCTCTCTTCACCGCCCGTTACAGCCTATCCTTGGCAGGGACTGCCGCCGAACTGTTGGATGCAGGTAAACTGAAACCGCTCTTCGAGGAAGCGGATAAGCTGGTAGGCTTTCTCATTGGCGTGCTTTTGATGTTTGGTGTGTTTTATCTGCTTTTGCTGGGCGTTCTGATCCACACGTCCACTGCGTTGGGAGGATAGGGAAATGGAAGCGCTCAAAAGCTATCTGCTTACTGCAATGCTGGCGTCACTTGCTTCGTCTTTGCTCATCCGCATATCCGATCCGCGTCACAAAAGCTATCTTCGCTACGTTGCCGGACTTGCGCTTCTTCTATTGTTGGTCGCACCGCTGACCACTCTTGCAGAGGATCTTGGGAACGTGCTGTCCGATTCGCTCCCTCCTGCCGCTACAGAAGGGGAAGAAAACGAACCGCAAGCGTACATAGGCGAGATCGGACGTACTATGAGCAGGCAGATAGGCGACCT
Source organism: Clostridia bacterium (assembly GCA_017452565.1). Classification (GTDB taxonomy): domain Bacteria; phylum Bacillota; class Clostridia; order Oscillospirales; family CAG-272; genus CAKSQF01. The sequence continues at coordinate 9,990 of JAFTMF010000139.1, read as the reverse complement.
AATCGCAAAGCAGTTTGAACTCCCGCGAGATGCCATCTCGGTGAAGCTCACGTTGGATTTATCTGATCTGTCGGCAATCGCAATCTACCGTGTCGACGTGACGGTAAGTGATGCAAGCTGCGATGTGGATGCCATCGACCGTTATCTTACCGATGCTCTTGGCTGTGAGGTGTCGGTAATCGGTGATCTGCCAACAGAATGAGAGGATGATCAAATGAAAGCACTGTTTTCACGCCTTCGCGCGATCAAAGGGTTGGGATTATTGCTGGTCGGTCTGGCGGCGGGGATTATGCTGCTCTTTTTAGGCGGTCATACCGAAAAGCAAACGGACAGTTCAACCATAGCAGACGATAGTTTTTCCTTCGAAGCCTACGAAAAAGATCTTGCCAAACGTCTGGAGGAAATGATCGCACGGCTGGACGGCGTGTCGGACGTTCACGTAATGCTGACGTTGGAGCGAGGTTACGCCGAGGAACTGGCAGGAGCAGAGGGAGAATATCTCACCGTCAGAGAGCCGGACGGAGGGCAGGGAACGGTTACCGTTTCCCGTGAAGCCCCCAAGGTAAAGGGCGTTGCGGTTGTTTGCAAAGGCGGAAACTCTCCCGATCGGCAAAAGGAAATCATCGCTATGCTGTCTGCACTATTGGAACTTCCCAGCCATCGAATTTTTGTCAGCGAAGGGTAATATTTTCAAGCCTACGGGCGTACAATACAGTACAATACAAAGATCAATCGGGAGGAAATCAATATGAAATTGATCAAAGCAGAAAAAACGGAGAATAAGCTGATCCCCGTCAAAGAAGGCTTTGGAAAACTGGGGGCTTCTCTGAAAAAGAATCTGAAGCGCAATCTCGTTGTGCTGGGCTCGGTTCTGCTCATCGGCGGCGCCGTATGGCTTAACTGGACTTTGTTCTCAGATGCAGGGGATGATGACTACGATCCTTCGTATTATACGTCGGGTGACGTGGAGAACGGGAATGAAAGCGGCAACAATAACGGAAACAATACCAATGCCGACGCAAGTGAGGGCGAATCTTACTTCGCAATGGCGGCCATCGACCGCTCCCGTGCCCGGGATGAGGCAATGGAAGTGCTGAATCAGATCACCGCCAGCACGGACGCATCTGAGGAAGCAAGAGCCGAGGCATACGCTGCCATCGAGCAGATGGCTCAGGACATCGAAAACGAAGCGAACATCGAAACGCTGTTGAAGGCAAAGGGCTTCCAGGAATGCATAGCGGTTATCAGTAACAGCGCCGCTACCGTGATTGTCAAGAGTGAAGGACTGCTCCCCTCGGATTTGGCACAGATCACCGAGATCGTCTATGAGCAGGCAGGGATTTCTCCTGCAGATATCAAGGTCATCGAAAAGGCCTGACTGATACCATACATCCCCCAACGTCAAAAAGTCGGCGTTGGGGTACTTGAATTTGTGAAAAAGTGATATTGACAGAGAAGAGAAATCGGTGTACAATAAGTGTAACCAAGTAGCAAAATGAAACGGAGATCAAACGATGTACAAGCTGACGGTCTTTGATATGGACGGAACCATCCTCGATACGCTGGAGGATTTGAAAAACAGTCTCAACTATGCGCTGGAGCAAAACGGGATGCCTACCCGTACGCTGGACGAGGTGCGCCGATTTGTAGGCAACGGAATAGGCAAGCTGATCGAGCGGGGCGTACCCGAAGGATGCAGTGACGCCGACCGTATGAAGGTGCAGGAGACCTTCTTCCCCCATTATGCTGCCCATTGCAATGACAATACCCGTCCCTATGCAGGGGTAACCGACGTAATCGCCGCTCTGCGAGGGGCAGGCTATCTCACCGCAGTGGTTTCCAACAAAGCCGATTTTGCGGTGCAGGATCTTTGCAAGATCTGGTTCGACGGACTATTTGATGCCGCAGTAGGAGAGAGGGAAGGGCTGCAAAGAAAGCCTGCCCCTGATTCCGTGTTTGAAGTGTGCAGATTGTTGAACGTAGCGGTTGAGGATGCGGTGTATATCGGCGATTCCGAGGTGGATCTCCAAACCGCCCGTAATGCTAAGATGGACGTTATCAGCGTTGACTGGGGCTTTCGGGATGCGGAGTTCCTTCGAAGCATCGGTGCGGACAAGATCGTCTCCGATGCGGCCGAACTGGCGGAGTGTTTCGGCATAACGCTATAAAATAACAGGAATGCGGTGCAATATTTTTTCATTCCATCCCATATTTTTCTATTGACAAAAAAAGCAAAATATTATATAATGGAACAAATATATTTGTTTTTCGATCCGTTATCAATATGGTTATCGGAAGAATAATTGTGAAAGACAAGGAGAGTCGATATGAGCGACAAGTTTGCAAGAGAAGGTATTACTTTTGATGACGTCCTTCTGGTTCCACAGAAGAGCGAGGTGCTTCCCAATACTGTAAAGCTGGAAACACATCTGACCAAGAAGATCACTCTGAACATCCCCCTGATGAGTGTGGCTATGGATACCGTAACCGAGTCTCGTCTTGCTATCGCGATTGCCCGTGAAGGCGGCGTAGGCGTAATTCATAAGAATATGACCATCGAGCAGCAGGCCGATCAGGTTGAGCGTGTAAAGCGTTCCGAGAACGGCGTTATCACCAACCCCTTCTATCTCCATCCCGATAACTACGTCTACGAGGCAGACGAGCTGATGGGCAAGTATAAGGTGTCCGGTGTACCGATCTGCGACGGTGACAAGCACTTGGTAGGCATTATCACCAACCGTGATATGCGTTTCCTTAAAAATCACAATATGAAGATCCGCGACGTAATGACCTGTGAGAATCTGGTCACTGCTCCCGTTGGCACTACTTTGGACGATGCAGAGGCTATTCTGTCCAAGCATAAGATCGAAAAGCTCCCTCTGGTAGATGAAAACTTCACTCTCAGAGGTTTGATTACCATCAAAGATATCGAAAAAGCGCAGAAGTACCCCAACTCCGCTAAGGATGAAAAGGGTCGTCTGCTGTGTGGCGCCGCGATCGGCGTAACCGCTGACGTTCTGGATCGTGCAGGCGCACTGCTGGCTGTCGGTGCGGACTTCTTAGTGCTGGATAGCGCACACGGTCATTCCAAGAACATTATGACCTGTCTGAAGAAGATCAAGGCAGCATTCCCGGGCTGTCAGGTAATCGCCGGCAATATTGCGACCGCCGAAGCAGCACGCGACCTCATCGAGGCTGGCGCTGACGCAGTAAAGGTTGGTATCGGCCCCGGTTCTATCTGTACTACCCGTGTGGTAGCAGGTATCGGTGTGCCTCAGCTTACCGCAATCAATGACGTTTACGAAGTCGCTAAAGAATACGGCATCCCCGTAATTGCTGACGGCGGCATCAAATACAGTGGCGATCTTCCCAAGGCAATTGCCGCAGGTGCAGACGTGATTATGATCGGCTCCCTGTTCGCAGGCTGTGAGGAATCTCCCGGAGAAACCGAAATCTACCAGGGACGCTCCTTCAAGGTATACCGTGGTATGGGCTCTATTGCCGCTATGGAAAAGGGTAGTAAGGACCGTTACTTCCAGACCGGCACCAAGAAGCTGGTACCCGAAGGCGTAGAAGGCCGTGTACCCTTCAAGGGTCCGCTGTCCGATACCATCTATCAGCTGATGGGCGGTCTGCGCTCCGGTATGGGTTACTGCGGTACCGAGACCATCCCCGAGCTGAAGGAGAACGGCAAGTTTATCCGTATTACCGGCAACGGTCTGAGAGAGTCTCATCCTCACGATATCAACATCACCAAAGAAGCGCCCAACTACAGCGTTAAGGTTGAATAAGAACCCGTAGTCATGACCGCAAGGTCTGAAAAGATCGGAGTGGTCTGTACCACTCCGATTTTTGTTTCCCCGAAAGGAGATTTTCAATGAGCGAACGTCTCATTTCTGTGATTATTCCCGTATACAATGCGGCGGCATATCTGCATCGCTCAATCGGTGCAATCCTTGATAGCAGTCACGGTAATATCGAGGTCATCTGCGTAGATGACGGAAGCAGTGACGATAGTCTATCTATCCTGCAAACCATCGCAGGGCAAGATGCAAGAGTCAAAGTTGTATCCAAACCCAACGGCGGTGTATCCTCTGCTCGCAATGCAGGGCTTGCGCTCGCAAAGGGCGACTATATTTCCTTCGTGGATTCGGATGACTGGATTCATCGGGACTGTCTGAAAATCCTGCTTGCAGAAGCGGAGGGGCGGGATGCCGATATGGCGGTCTGCGACTTTCTGGAAGTGAGAAATCCTATCCCCGAATCCTTCCCACCCTTGCAGACCGACTACTTGGTATCGGTGCACGACGTTACGTCTGCCGGCAATGACATTCTGCTTCGCTCTTCCTGCTGGGGAAGAATCTACCGCAAAGGCTATTTGGATGGCGTCACTTTCCCGGACGGTCTGCAATTTGGAGAGGACGCGCTGTTCAATGCTGTAGCAATGTCCATTCACTGCAATGCCAAAATCATTAAGGTAAACCTCCCCTTGTATTACTATTTCCGCTATTTAGGCTCGCTGGTATCCCGCAGATCGGCGGAGACAGCGTGGCTGGATTTATGCCGTGCTTATCTTCACATTCTCCCCAAATTGGAGCGAAAGGATATTTGTATTCGGCTGGCCTACCGTGCCGCATTCCGCTACCGTCACGAAGGCAGCTTTACCATCCGCAAGAAAGAGGTAAAACGAAATGCGAGAGCGGTTCTGAACTCTTGCAACGATCTGCTTCACAAAGAGCAGCACATCTCCCAAAAAGAAAGAATTCAGCTGCAACTGTTGGCATCATCGCCGCTATTGTATCGCATGTTGTTGCTGAAAAACGGCAAAGCCGCTCTGGAATGGGAGCGAACGCTGAAATATCGCGCCCAACAGGAGAAAAACGCTTCACATTCGCAAGAATAATCCACCCGAATCCCTCAAATGCATTTGGAAAGGAATCCTATGAAGTTAACCGAAGCAATGAAACGGGATATTCAGCTGTCGCTGAAGACTATACGCTTTGAATTCCCCCGTTATCTGTGTTTTTTTGTGGTTTTGTTTTTATTGCAGGGACTGTTTTGCAGTATCCTCACCCTTTATTCCAATAATGACCGCACCCAGCTTGCCTATTTGGAAGGAGAATACCGCACCCAATCGGGATCGCTGTATCATTTGAAGCTGCTGGGCTGTAACGAAACCCAACGAGCCATCCTCCACAATCTGGATCTGGATCAAGATGAGGAAAAGAAGATTTTTACCCTCTTAGGCGCAGACGTAACCCAAACCACCGACGGCAGAGAACGTCGGTACGATCTGTACATCCAATTCGAAGACGAAGTGGAGGAGTCCTACCGCAAGTTCCGCACCCTCTACCGCACGGCAATGGAAGCGGAAGGCCCATATACTGAAGCGAAAACATTACTGTTGTCCTATCAATTGGAGCGTGCGGGAAATCGTGCCGTACTGGTTCTTCAGCTGGTGATGGTGGTCGTATTGGGCGCACTCGCCGTATGGGTACTCCATACCATTATGACTAACCACTATAAATTCACCTATGGCGTCTATATGTCCTTCGGTGCCAATTTCTTGCGGCTGTTCCGAACAGCCATCTGGGAGATGGTATGGGCGGCTCTGTTTACTTGGCTGCCTGCAGTGGTGCTGTCCAATCTCTTCTGCTGGCTGATCTTCCGAAAGGCAGAGCTGGGCTTTGCTGTCAGCATCAGCGGATGCCTCCTCACGCTGTTCATTTCGCTGTTTACCGTAGGCATTTCGGTATTTGCCAGCATCAAAGCTGTCTCCCGAAAGCCTCCCGTCAAGCATCTGATTGCAGACGATAACTCCAACCTGATCCATTCCCCCCGCCGCTCCCAGCCGCTGGTTGGCACTACCTTCCCGGGCGGGCTTGGCTGGCTTTCCTTCGGACGATTCTGGAAATACAGCGTCCGCTTGCTGGCGATGACCCTCTCCTTTGCGATGCTGTTCGTAGGCGGTATGACCCTTGCCGGCTGTTATCAGAGAATGCTGGACACTCCTATGCCTCTGTACCGTGTGGATTTTGCCATCCCCGGTACTCCCGGTCCCTATCAGCCTTCTGATAAGGAAGAGACTCCCAAAACCGAAGAGGGAACCGAGGATAGCGAAGGCGACTCCGAAGACGCTGACAGCGCAGAAAAGCCCGACTCCGATAGCCAAGCGGATACCGAGCAGAAAGAAGAAATTCCCAACATCGACTATTCTGCCTACGGCTATACCGATGAAATCAGCAAAGTCTTTGCAGAACTTCCCAATCTGGGAACGATCTATAAAGAAAGCGTCTTCCCGGCGCGGGGTGTCCGCTCTCACGTTCGTTTTGCCGATGAAAACGCCAAATTCGGCGCTGGCGGCGTTTCGGTGACCAACGCAGGAACCAAATGGCGCTATCAGATGAACACCGATTACAAATCGCTGGATGAAGAGATTATTTCCTCCTTCGAGTTCTTAGGATACGGCATCGAAGGCTCGCTGGAATCGGTGCTCACCGAGAAAAATACCATTGCAGTCACCGACAGCTTCCTTGGCTCCGTTCGATTTGACTGGAAGGTTGGCGACACGATCTATATCGCAAAGCCTGTAGGCGATCTCGAACCGCTGCTGACCGTAGAGCAGGAGATGCTCTTCGTCACCGATCTCGATCAGATTCTGCTGGCATATCTCAATCGCGGCACATTCAAGTACACAGAGTACAAGATCGGTGCAATCATCAGCGATATGCCCACCGAAGAAAACTGGTCGATCTTCTTCAATGCAAAGGATTACCAAAAGGTCACCGGCTATGCGCCTATTTATGACAGTCTGCAGGTGTATGCAAAACACGGCTCTACCGAGCAGGAAGAAGCCAAGCTGTACGAATATCTGAGAAGAGCAGAGTATCTCTATTCCAATATGACGGTTACCGATCTGAATACCAGAGAAGCCCGTCAACTGGATGCTAACAAAAACTATACCGGTGTATTCACCCTCTTCTCATCGGTTCTGCTGGCAGTATCACCGATGGTATGGGTGTTCTCTCAGATTCTGTTCTACTATAAGCGCAGACAAGAGTTTGAGCTTTATCTGGCAGTGGGTGCGCCACTCGACAGTATTCGACAGCTGTTTTTGCAGGATGCACTGCGATATGCAGGAACGGGAGCGATTGTGTTCGCTGCATTGGCACCGGTGGTATCGTGGTTCATCCATCGGATCATCGGTTGGGGAACTCGTTTCCTCGGCGGCGAGATGCTGGCATCCTTCCGCCTGCCGTGGGCAGCTTACCTCATCGGTATCCTGATCTGTGCCGTCTGCGGATTTGTCAGCACGATGCTCCCCTATTTCACCTATCAGAAACAAGGATCTCCCCTTCATCGGGACGGGGTAGAGATGCAATCCAAGGAGGATGCAGCCAATGAGTAAATATATACTGGAAGCGGTGGATCTGATCCGCCAATATAAGCAGTACGATGCAGTCGTAACTGCGGTCAATCACGTCTCTCTCAAGGTAGAGGACGGCGAATTTCTCGCCATCATCGGTGCATCCGGATCGGGTAAATCCACCTTGCTGAATCTGCTGGCAGGGTTGGACCGTCCCAACTTCGGCAGCGTCACCATCCGCGGCACCGATATTACCAAGCTGTCCGCAGATAAACTCTCCCGTTTTCGGGGAGAGTTTACCGGCGTGGTATTCCAAAAGCACAATCTGATTCCTCAGCTTACCGCAATGGAAAACATCCTCGTTCCAACTGTTATGTGCAATAAGTCCGACAGTCAATTCCAGGAAACGCTGAAAAAGCTGATTCTGGCGCTGAAGATAGGCAACCGTCTCGGTCACCTTCCCAGCGAGCTGTCAGGCGGTCAGCAACAGAGAGTGGCCATTGCCCGTGCACTGATCAATCGTCCCCAGGTGCTTTTCGCCGACGAGCCCACCGGCAATCTGGACCGTAAAAACGCCGACGAGGTGCTGGAGCTTCTGCTGGAAACCCGTAAAATGATGGGTATGACTATGATTATGGTCACTCACGATATGTCCATTGCCGACAAAGCCGATAAGATCTATATGATGGACGACGGCAAGCTCTATCTGTACAAAGACAAGCAAGGCTATTACAAAAACACCTACGAGCTGGAGCTGAAAGCAGATCAAGAGAAGAATGCCCCCAAAGCCCGTGAACCTTGGCAGGGATAACCTATGGACTTCTATTGTACCAAATGGGGAAGATTGTTCGCCCGTGAAACAGTCAAACGTCTTTTGCTGGTTTTATACGGATACCTGCTCTATGCAGGGCTGATTGGGTTGGTTTCGTGGAATGGCGCAGAAGAGCGGGAAATCGTGTTGATGATACTTGCCGCTATTGTGGTACTTCCGTTTGTATTGCTCTATTCACTACAAGACAATTACAAGCATCAGTTTATCACGGTGAGCAATCCGGAGTTCTCGTGGCAACAAGTTTTGACCCGTGTAGAACAGCACGGGGGACGTATCCGCGAGCGACGGATTCCTTATCGTGTAACCATAACAGCTGAAAATGTCCGCAAGATCAAGTTGAAGCAAACCCCAATCGAGCGATGGTTCAATATCGGGCGTGTTTCGTTTATTGCAAATGTGCGATCCTATCAGATCGAGACCGGGGAAACGCCTCCCGTTGCTCCTCCCGAACCTCCATTCGAATTTGCGGGCATCACGAGCTTTAGCAGATTCAAAGAGTATATGTATGAAACGTTTCCGCCTTCTGCATTCCAATAAAAGGAGACTCGTATGATATTTCGTTGTAACCGCCTTGGCTATCTGTTTATCAAACGTCACGCAATGGAAGCGCTCAGTATATACGGAGGCTTCTTCCTGCTTCCGACGGTAACCATCTTCCTGTTTTTCGGAATGGACGCATTGAAGATCTGGATCTTTTTCCCTGCCTTCTTTGTACTTGCTACAATTCTCGTTCTGTTTTCCTTGATTTATCTGCCGCAATGGATCTCTCTTGACGGAAAGAAGCTGATGTGGGAAGAAAAGCTGAGCGTGCGTCGCGACGAGGTTCACCAATATGTGGCGATCTATCGCTGGAGAGCGCTCGATCTACCTGCTACCATCACAGTAGGCGATCTTCACGCCATCGAGTTTCTGCAAACGCCTATCGAGCGGTTGTTCAATATCGGACGAATCCGCTTCCTCGGTGACATCCGCTCTATGGAAGCAAGAGAAGCGGTAGAGCGCCCGATCATCCCGTTCTACTATGGCGGTATTTGCAAGTTCGATCAATTCCAAGCGAAATTGCGGAAGGAACTATCTGATTCCGCATTTCAGAAAGCGGGGGAAAAATGACCATTCGCTGTAATCGACTGGGAAATATCTTTGTAAAACATAATTTCCTGCAAATCGTAGTTCTATATGCTTTGGGCGCAGTATTTGCTGCCATTTGGATGTTCGCAGAGGGAGCAGCGTGGTTAAAGTCTTGGTGGGTGCTGCTTCTCATTGCATCGATACCGACCATAGCTTCGATTGCTTTTCTCTCTTGTTATCCCAAAGAGTTTACGCTGGAGAATCAGAAACTGATTTGGATAGAAAGCCTTCGGATCCAGTCTGGAGGAAGAACAATGTACAAGACAGTCATCACCGTAGGCGATCTTCACGCCATCGAGTTCCTGCAAACGCCTATCGAGCGACTATTCAACATTGGACGAATCCGCTTCCTTGGTGACATCCGTTCTATGGAAGCAAGAGAACCGGTAGAGCGCCCGATTATCCCGTTCTGCTACGGTGGAATCTGCAAATTCGATCAATTCCAAGCGCAACTCAGAGCCCAGCTTCCCGAGCGTGCATTTCAATAATCGAAAAAATCTCCCCTGTACCGTTAGTGTCCTGCCCCAAATTGTACGGACAGCACAAAAACACCCCAGTGGTAGATAAAAATAAAATCTAAGCAACAAACTGACGTCGTTTTTCAAGCGGAGTCAGTTTTGTATTAAGTTGAATGCGATCATGGTTATAAAAGCGAATGTACTCA
>JAFTMF010000138.1 GCA_017452565.1 Clostridia bacterium | reverse complement strand
CGCGGAGCTTGACAAGGACAAAGAGCAGAACGACGGCATCGAGAAGTTCATAGCGAAGGTGAAAGCAATCACCGATATACAAGAGCTTACTCCCGAGATCGTCCGCGAATTTATTTCAAGAATTGACGTATATGCTCCGTACCGCGAAAACAATCAGCGGCATCAGAGAATTGACATCTACTATCACGGTGTAGGATATGTATTTATACCCGAACCCGAAGAAGTGGAAGAAATGTTCCAAGAGCATTTACGCGATAGAAAAGATAATATAAAAGTAAAAACGGCATAACGCCGAAATGTTATACCGTTTCTGATTGAAGGCACGCCGCTTGGGGTGAACCTGCTCTATCGCAGGCACCCCAAGTAGTACTCTTTTGTTTTTGCTGATCTGTTTCGTAGAGTCGAAGCCTTCCAATTGCGCGGTGAACGATGAGTTAGCACTCACAAACCGCAATTGGAGCAGGTGGCGCGAAACGACTCCTGCAGCAGGCATTGCGAAGCAATTCCTGCAACGATTCCTCCCGTACGGGTCACCCAGCTAAAAGCACTGCGAACGCAGTGTTCAGCCTGAAGACAAATCCCTTTCGGGTTTGTCTTCAACCTGAAACAGTCAGCCGCAGCTGACTGTTTTTTCATTTTCCATTTACAATTTATCTACCCCGGCAATCGTACCGTGAAGGTGGTGCCTTGACTGGGTGCGGACTGCACGCTGATCACGCCGCCGCAGAGGGTGACGGCACGGGCGGCAATGGACAGACCCAAGCCGTTGCCCTCGGTTTTGTGGGAGGTGTCTCCCTGATAGAACTTGTCGAAAATCCGTGCAGCCGTTGCCTCGTCCATACCGGGGCCTTCGTCGGTGATCTTCACCACGATCTCGCCTGCCGCCCGAAAGAGGTCGATTTTCAGCTCCCCGCCGTCGGGGGAAAACTTGATGGCGTTGGACAGCAGATTCCGCCAAACGTGGGAGAGCAGCTCGGCAGAGCCGTTATACTCAATCTCCTCCAGCTCGGGAGAGAGGCAGAGATTTTTCCGTGTCCACGCATCCTCCATCAGAAGCAGCTCGCTACGGATCTGCTCGTCCAGATAGAAGGGGGCTTTGTCGGTGACGATGGTCTGATTTTCCAGCTTGGTTAGCAGAAGCACATTGGTAGACATCCCCGCCAGCCTGTCCGACTCGGCGATGATGATGTCGATGTACTCCGCTCTCTGCTCCTCGGTAAGATCCTCGTTTTTTAGCTGTCGTGCAAAGCCTCGGATAGAGACGATGGGGGTCTTGAACTCGTGGGAGAAGTTGTTGATAAAATCCTTGCGGAAGAGCTCGTTGCTATCCAGCTCCTGCACCATCAGATTGAAGTTCCGCACCAGATGGGACATCTCTCCATTGCCCTTTTCTTCGGGAATACGGACCGAAAAATCGCCCTTGCCCACCTTCTTGGTAGCCTCGGTGAGCCGTTTCAGCGGTCGGAAGAAGCGTCCCGACCAAATGGTGATAATCACAAAAGACAAGAGCACGCTGATAATAACGGGTGTGGAAATCAGTGTGGTGATGGGCAGGCCGTGGATGGGTTGGAACCGTGCCAGATAGCCCAGCACGAAAATCATACCGGTGACAAATCCCGATGCCGCCATTACCACCATAAAGAAGGCAATAAGCATAAATCGGAAGGTCAGCAGTCTACGGGCAAGGACAGCCCTCCGTCCCGCTTTGGACTCGGGACGGATGCTTGAGTTGGGATTTGAGTTCGAATTGGATTGTTTTTTCATACTGTCAATCCTTAACGGGTATAAACCGCTTTATAGCCCAGCCCGCGGATGGTGATGATCTGAAAATCGGGGCTGTCGCGGAACTTATCCCGGAGTCGGTTGATATGTACGTCTACCGTGCGCTCGTCGCTGGAGGAGTCCATATCCCAGATCTCGTCCATCAACTGACGGCGGGTGAAGATTTTGTTTTGGTAGGACAGGAGCTTGAACAGAAGCAAAAACTCCTTCTGGGGAAGCTCGTACCGCTTCCCTGCCGCCGTGACGGTGTAGCTGTTATAATCCAGCACGGTATCCCCCACGGTGAGCTTCTTCTCGCTGGCAATCCGGGAGCGGCGCAGAAGTGCGGCAATCCGCAGGAGCATTTCCTCCTCGTCCACCGGCTTGGTCATATAGTCATCGGTGCCGATGATAAAGCCTCGCTTCACGTCCGCAGGAGTCTCCCTTGCGGTGACCATCAAAATGGGCAGATCGCTGCCGCCGTCCCGCAGTTCCTTGGTAAAGGCAAAGCCGTCCATTCGGGGCATCATCACGTCCAGCACGATGAGATCCACGTGCTTCTGATCCAAGAGCTCCAGCCCTTCCAGCCCATCCTTGGCGGTGTACACCGAATAGCCGTGCTGCTCCAGCACGGTCTGCATCAGCCGTCTGGCGTGGAGATCGTCTTCTACTACTAATATATGAAACATACTGATTCACCTCGATATTAGGATACACCCGAAATATAAACTCTTTGTGAACTATCGTAAAACTATGGTTAAAAAGTAAAAATTTGCCGCAAATTTCATACTGGGTTCACAAAATGGGGCTACAATAGCAGCAGAAAGAAGGGATATACTATGAAACCTTGGATGGAAAAGCTGGCTCGGTTCTTGATGGGACGGTACGGGCCGGACTCTTTATACACCGCAATTCTGGTCACCGAGCTGGTACTGATGGTGGTCAATTTCTTCTTAAACTCACTCATTCTGAGCCTGCTGATCTGGGCGCTTCTGTTTTGGGGGATTTTCCGTGTCTTCTCCCGCAATCTTCCTGCAAGGCGTAGGGAAAACGAGATTTGGGTGAAGATCTGGAAGAAGATCACCTTCGGAAAAGGTCCCGTGAAGAATCACAACTCCTACGGCGGTTACGGCACTTATGCCAATTATGGCGGATATGGGTATGGAAACGGACAGAGCTATGCCCCTCCCCGTCCGCAGAGGAAAAAGAAGCTGAAAACCGATCGCGATCACTGCTTCCGCATTTGTCCCCAGTGCAAGGCCAACATCCGCCTGCCCAAGCAGCGGGGCAAGCACACGGTGGTGTGCCCCCGGTGCAAATGTCGGTTTGAGGTGCGGATTTAGGCGGGCATTCGGGCATTGTGCCTCGAATAAGCCTCTCTGCAAGTCGCTGGAGCGGACCGTCCGGGAGGCCGGTCCCTACAAGGGGCGGCGCAAATCACACGCACGAGCGCACACAGTCCGCCCCTGCGAAGGCGGATGCACAGCACTCTCGTAGGGGAGTTTCGTTCGTGCACTTGATGCGTTCATCCCGGGCGGATCTGGAATCCGCCTCTACGGAGATGGATGCACCGCACCCTGCCCTCCCCTCCGGGGAGGGATGCTATAGTTGCGCTTCGCGCAACTATTACGAAGCGGTGGGAGAGGTCTACCGTAACGAATCTCCGCTCGCCTCTTGTGCATCTCTCGCCTCTTTACCTCTCCCGTCTCGGACTTCGCTTACGCGTGCGTCCGAGCCACCCTCCCCAGAGGGGAGGGCTATTAGACGGGAGAGTTATATGACGAAATACCGCCTCGGCATTGCCGGGGCGGTATTTTTTCGTTGAATGGTGCGAGCCTTCCTTATTCTACTACAACCTCGCCGCCTTCTTTGACGGTGATGGTCATACCGTCCTTGACGTAGTTCAGGAACTCGTCGCCGAGGCTGTCTACTACGGGCATAGTCACGTCGGGGAGCCACACGTCGGCAAGGATTGCGCCGGCGGCCGCCAGAGAGTCGATGGGCTTGGAGAAGAGCATACAAGCAGACTGACGCTTCATAGCGCAAGCACAGTAGAGCACCAGACCGCCGGTGGTGGAGCCGATGGTCATCGGCAGGCAGAGGGCTGTGCCCAGCATCTGCTTGTTATAGAGATCGGGGTTGTTCTGGTCGCCGCAGGTGGCGGTTTTGTCGCCGAACTGGAGCGCCTTCTGGAAGGAAGCCAGCGTGTTCAGACCGCCGTGAGAAACCAGTGCGGGAGCGGTCACAGTACCGGGTGCAACTACCCGTCCTTTGAATACTTTCATCAGTTGGTACCTCCTTT
>JAFTMF010000137.1 GCA_017452565.1 Clostridia bacterium | reverse complement strand
CTTTGCCAAATTGCAATCTGAGGGGCGGAACCATCTCAAACGCCGAAGTTTACGCCCCTCAGACTCCTCACCTCCTTTGCTGTGCCCGGCAAATACAAGATAAGGTCATCAATGCAAAAAACTTAGCATTATTATAGTTCTTCCCTGCCGACGAGCATTCGTCGGCTTTTATAAAAGTTTTTGGGGATTCCAAAGGACCCAGATGTTTGTTGCAGTTGCAAAGCAACTGCGGCAAACTCCTATGTAATTCGGCTTTGCCGACTTACAGCTTTTCTTCAAAAAGGTTCCTGCCGGAGTTTGAGGCGGAGCCTCAATTAAAACCAGTAAGCCTCTCCTGCGGACTCGGTGATGAGGACGTCCTTGAGGAAGGATACTGCCTTTTCCAGACCCTGCTTGGTGGACATCAGGCTGTCCTCGTGCTCGATGGAGATCACGCCGTCATAGCCGACGGTGCGCAGAGTGGAGATGATGCGGTTCCAAGTCAGCTGATCGTGACCGTAGCCAACGGTACGGAATACCCACGCGCGGTTCAGAACCTCACCGTAGGACTTGGTGTCCAGCACGCCGTTCACAGAGGTGTTGCGGGCGTCGATGGCGGTGTCCTTCGCGTGGAAGTGGTAGATTGCGCCCTGCAGAGCCTTGATAGCTTCTACGGGATCGATACCCTGCCAGAACAGGTGAGAGGGGTCTACGTTTGCGCCGATGATATCGCCAACAGCCGCTCTCAGACGAAGCACAGTCTCGGGATTGTAGACCACGAAAGAAGGATGCAGCTCGAAAGCGATCTTCTTGATGCCGTGTGCCTTGGCAAAGGCTGCCATTTCGGTCCAGTAGGGGATGACCTTTACGTTCCACTGCCAGTCGAGAATCTTCAGATTATCGTCGGGCCAAGGGCAGGTTACCCAGTTGGGATACAGCGAGTTCTCGCAGTCGCCGGGACAGCCGGCAAAGCCTACGATGGTCTCAACGCCCAGCAGCTCTGCCGCCAAAATGGCGTTGCGGAACTGACGGTCAAAGCTCTCAGCGATCTCCTTCTGGGGATGCAGAGGGTTGCCGTGGCAGGCCAGCGCCTCGATGGTGATGTCGTATTTAGCCAGCAGAGCCTTGTAAGCCTCTACTGCCTCGGGATGCCCGATAAGCTCTTCGGGCTTCAGATGTGCGTCGCCGGGATAACCGCCTGCGCCAATTTCAATAGCGTGTACGTCCAGCGAATTCAGATATGCCAGTGCTTCTTCAAAGGGCATTGCCGCCAGCACGGGATTCATTACACCAAGTTTCATAATATTTCTCCTAATTATATCGTTTTGAATCATAGTTCAAGCTATATTGAAAACTTCTATAAAGTCGACCAACGTCTGCCCGCCGTGCAGCCGGCCGACATTGGTCGGCCTTATAAAAGTCAGGAAGGGGGCCGGGAAGGAGCTCGCCGATGGCGAACTCCTTCTCGGCAAAGTCTTTACAGACCAAGGGTTTTCAGATACTCTCTGGACTGTCTTGCAGCATCCAGCGGGCACTGATCGTAGGAATCGTCCTGCTCTACGATGACGTAGTCGATGCCAACCTCTTCGGCTGCAGCAAGGATTGCAGGGAAATCCTGAATGCCCTGTCCAACGGGCTTGAAGCGGAAGCCGGTGTCCTCTTTGGAGCCGCCCTCAGCCTTGCCCGAATCGTCGATGAGCGCATAAACGGGACCGCCGCCCAGCTTTTCGCATACGAAATCCTTCAGGTGAAGGGTCTTCATCTGACCCTTGTACTTGAGGATGAACTCAGCGGGATTCACGCCGGCGTAGTGTACCCAGCAGGTGTCCACTTCGCCCTCGATGCCGCCATCCATAGCGGCGTAGATCTTCTCCAGAATCACTTCGCCGTCCAGCTTCTGGAACTCGAAGTCGTGATTGTGGTAGGTCAGGCGGATGCCGCTCTTCGCCAGCAGTGCGCTGACCTTCTTGAACATCTCGATGGTAGCGTCGAAGTTACCGTTTTGGAAGTTCTCGATGCCGTACCACGGAATGGCGCAATACTTTGCACCGATGGTGGTGAGATAGTCCACCGCTTCCTGACCCTTTTCCATAAACAGATCGGGACCCTGATGCACGGAGATACAGGTAAGACCCAGCTCATCCAGCATAGAGCGAACTTCCTCAGCAGTGTGACCGTAATATCCTGCAAACTCTACGTAGTCGTAACCGGCTTCCTTGACCGCCTTCAGCGTGCCGTAGAAATCCTTCTCCATCAGAGAACGAACCGAGTAAAGCTGCAGACCAACTTTGAATTGTTTCATAAATTAATCTCCCGCAGGGCTCTGCCCTGCAACCCGCCAAAGAAACTTTTTGAAAAAAGTTTCTTTGGAATCTTCAAAAACTTCTGTGAATAGCTGCTAATCCGTGCCGGGCAAGTATTTGCCCGGCTTTATGAAAGTTTTAGGAGTTCCAAGAACCCTTTTTCAAAAGGGTTCTTGGTGGGGTTTGGGGCAAAGCCCCATCGTAACCCTTATACCTCGGGGATCTCGATCTCGATCTCGTGGCCGCACTGAGAGGACTTCACGATACCGTCGATGATCGCCTGGTTGAAGAGGATCTGAGAGGAAGGAACGGGAGCGGTGCCGCCGTTCTTGATAGCATCCAGGAAGTTACGGATCTTGTAGTAGAACTCGCCCTCACGGGTGTTGTTCAGCATGGGGATCTCCCAGCAAACTTCGGTGGTAGAGTTAGGCAGAGTGCGGTAAACCTTCATAGGGCCGCCGATGGAGCCGTTCCAGCACTCGGTGGAGGGGATGCGCAGACCGCCCTTGGTACCCAGAATCAGGGTATCGCCTGCGGTATCCATATTCATTGCCCAAGAAATACGGAAGTCCAGAATGATGCCGCCTTCCAGACGGATGAAGCCTGCAGCGAAATCGTCAACGCCGAAGAGATCAGCGTATTCAGCGGGCTTGCCCTCGGCAGTCCAGTAAGCAGGATCCTTGCCGAAGAAATCGGACTTGTAGCCGGTAACGGTCAGAGGCTTGGGATAGCCAACTGCGTTCAGTACCATATCCAGAGAGTAGCAGCCGATGTCAGCCATTGCGCCGATACCTGCGGTCTTTTCCTCGATGAAGGAGGTACCGAAGGGTGCGGGGATGCCGCGACGGCGTCCGCCACCGGTCTGAATGTAGTAAATCTTACCCAGCTCGCCGGACTGAACGAACTTCTTCAGCATCTGCATATTGGGGTTGAAACGAGGCTGGAAACCAATGGAGAGGATCTTGCCGCTCTTCTTCTCAGCGCGCATAACCTCAATTGCTTCCTCGGTAGTAACGGTGAAGGGCTTTTCCAGCAGAACGTTAACGCCGTGCTCCAGCGCGTCGATCGCACAGGGAGCGTGCTGCTTGTTGTAGGTGCAGATGGTAACGGCGTCCAGGTCGGGGATCGCCTCCAGCATCTCGTGGCCGCTGAGATAGCAGGGCACGTCGGGGTAGCCCCAATCGGTCATAAACTTCTTTGCCTTGCCGGGAACAAGGTCAGCTGCGCCAACGATCTCTACGTCGGGCATCTTCTTCAGCTCGTTCATATGAGAGCCTGCAATCCAACCGGTACCGATGATACCTACTTTTAATTTTTTGTTGGTGTCGATCACATTCTCAGAATGATCTTCTTTGAACGCATCCAGATTGTTGATTGTCTTTTCTGCCATAATAAAAATCTCCTTTAGGAAAATAATTTATACATATTGACTTTTTGCATAGTATTCCGTATAATTATTATAGCGCAAGACAAAGGGCGGTCTCTACCATAATATTGACCCCCACTTGAACAATATTTACTTTTTGGTGACAAATCATGCATAACGAACGAGTACGCCAAAATCTGGCGGATATTCACGCATTTCTTTCCTATACCCTTCCCGTCGGTCATACCGATAAGCTTTGTGAGATTCACTATCACGACGAGATCGAGCTGCTTCTCGTCACGGGCGGCAAGCTGGGCTGTTATATGGACGGCGATCCTCTCATCGCATCGGCAGGACAGGTAATTTTCGTAGACTCCCGCGTCCCCCACTTTACCAAAGCGGAGAGCGTGGACTGCTCCTATATCCTGTTCCAGTTCATCCCCGATGATTTTGAGCCGGGCAACCGCAGCGGCCGCTCTGCTGCCCAGCCTCTTTATCAATTTGCCCGTTCCGGCGGACAGTCTGCCCATCTGATCGAGGATGAAACGGTGGTTACCGCCATCGAAAACATCTGGGCGGAGTATTCTGCCCGCAAAGAGGGGGCCGGCAAGTTCATTCTTGCCGGGCTATATTACCTCATCGGATGGCTGGAGCGCAGCGGCTATCTCTCGGGCGTTGCCCTGCCCGACGATCAGGCGGTACAAAAGCTGCTCCCGGCATTGGACTATATTGACCGCTACTACGGCAAGCAGGAGCTGTCGCTGGAAACGGTGAGCGACGTTTTAGGGCTGAATCCCACCTACTTCTGCCGTCTCTTCAAACGCACTACCGGTCACGGATTCACCGAATACCTCAACTTCGTGCGGGTAACCAAATCGGAGGAGCTTTTGCAAAACACCTCCATGAGCATTCTGGACATCTCGCTGGAGGTGGGCTTCTCCTCGGTCTCCTACTACAACCGCGTCTTCAAGAAAATGAAAAACTGCACCCCCTCGGTCTACCGATCGGCGCAGTATTCAGCAATGTAAAGCCGCAAGCAAGATCCCCCGACCATCGTCGGGGGATCATTGTATCATATTATTTTTTCATTTCCATATACGGCAGGAATTCATATCCCGCTTTCTTGTAAACGTGTACGGCCATTTCGTTTTCCGCTTCCACTTCCAAGCGAAACACTGCATTGGGATATTGCTCCTCAATGTACCGCAAGAATCTGCTTCCGATTCCCAAATCACGGTATTCGCTTTTCACGAAAACATCCTCGATCCAGATGCAGGGCTTGCCAAACTCCGTGGAAAAGCTTTTGGCAACCATCGCATACCCCTGCAAATCATTACCGTCTTCAAAGACGTATCCTTCGATAAACGGACAATCGCCGATGCAATTCTCGACGTCAGTTTGGAAAATCTCCTCCGAGCCGTTGCTCCATACCGCAGGAGAAGCGTAAAAGCCTCTCATCATCTCAATGACACAGTCCTTGTCTGCTTCCTTCATTGCTCTGATCATACTATCCATCCTTTATTAAACCTCATTGGATTGCTCTGCCGCATCCGGCTCACTGCCGCCCATCACTCGATCCTTCATAAGCAGTCCCACCACGCTGACGAAGAGGGTGATCGACAGCAAAATCACGGTGGCGCCCAGATTGCCGCCTGCCAGATTGGCACCCACAGAGGTGGAGAGAATCAGCGCCGGAAGGCGTGCAATGCAGGCCAGCCACACGATATTCTCGGGCTTCATCTTGGTAAAAGGAGCAAAAAATGTAAGCAAATCCTTGGGCGTACCGGGGATCAGCATCACGATAAAGAACAGCAAATCCCGCTTTTTGGGATCGTGGAGGAATTTCAGCTTCTCAAATCCCTTGGAGTTGCAGAAAAGATTCACGAACTTCATTCCGAATCGGTTCACCGCCCAAACGATGGCGGCTGTGCCGATGATATTGCCGATGGTTCCCACAATAGCACCTCCGACGGTGCCGAACATAAAGCCCAGTAGAAACGCCAGCGGTCCGCCGGGGATGAGAGCAAGGATCATTTGCAGAATCTGAATCAGCACCATCACGGGATAGCGCAGAATGCCCAGCGCATCCAGTTTGCCACGATAATCCTGTAGTTGTGCGCTCAGCGCTTGCCCTTCGGCCGTACCGAAGTAACGCTTTTCCATATACAGCGCCCAGATCACTACCACGATCTCCAGCACCAACAGGAGCAAAATCAGCCACAGCTTTTGCCGCCAAGCCTTTTTCTTTGCCTCTTCCACGATCCTCACTTCCCTTCTTTTGCGACGATATTGGTATTATATCCCCGTTTTTTGAACCTGCAATGAACAAAACCGTAAGATATCGCAAATAATTATTTAGTTTTACTTCATTTGACAATATGGGATAAAAAACTCGCCCGAAGCACATTCGTCAGGCGAGTTTTTTGAATCAGCGAACGTCGATCATCATATTCCGATGAACGTGACCTCGTCGGCCTTGGTGATCTTTTCCTCTTTTCCGTCGGGAGCGTGATAGAGAAGGTAGGAGCCGTTGGAGAAATAGAACCCTTCCCCATCCAAGCAGAAGGACAGCACACCGCGGCGCACCACTTCCTCTTTGCCGTCGGGAGTGCGTCTGATCAGCTCCCAAGAACGGGGAATGATACCGGGATAGTCCTCGCCGCCGTTTTGGCGCAAGGATTCGGCGGCATTGATGAGGTTACCCTCGATGTACAGATCGGCCTCCGACTTTTTCTTAGCGGCAGAACCGCCCGAGCGGAGCGTAGTCCCCGAATACTTCATCGTAAAGATGGTAAGGAATCCGAACAGTGCTCTCAGCAGATGAACCGGCAGGAGAAGGAGATCTAACAGGCAGCTCCCTCGTGCCGCCCCTTTGGCTTCGGTATAAGGACGGCGAATGTAATACAGACTTCCGTCCTCTGCCACTTGGGGCTTCACATAGTTGTAGCGGGGATCTTCGGCAATCTCGGTAATTTCGCCCTGCGCAAGATCCAGACGGTAAATACCGGCAGGCCCCAGCTCCACCGCGCGACCTGCTTCTGCCATTGCCAGCAGGAGCGCAGGCAGAGACTGCATCCGCTCCTCGGACAGCGCTTCTGTATCCATCTGTGCCAGCCCCGCACTGCTGTAATAGATCACGTCGGGCTCGGTCTTAGACCAAACGGGGGAGGATTCGACGCTCTCTCCCTCGGTGACCATACGGGCATTTCCGCCGCTAAGATCGCATATCCCCAAATGGGCTTCCCCTGCGAAAGCAGCGGTATAAACGACCCGATCGCGGTGAATATTCATTTCCCCATAGAGATAATCTCCATCCGAGAGGACGGTTCCCTCTTCTTCGTCGGTCATAGAGCGCTTGCGGTAAATCCCCGATGCACCGCCCACGGTAAGGGCATAATAGAGCGCTCCGTCGGCATAAGCCATCGAAGAGACCCGCGCCGAAACCGATGCTACCCGATCGGAAGCAGAACCTTCCGGATCATAGGTGCCGGTAAATTTAGCGCCTTCGCCACCGGTTTTCCAAGCATTACGGCGAGCACCGGTTTTCACCCGTTCCAGATAGCGGGCAAGCACCCCGCTGTCCACCGGACGGGTCTTCTCCCCCACCGTAATATACATTTTTCCTTTGGAGATATAAAGCAGTTGGCGAGCCATAGCCAAAGCTCCTTTCAATCAGTTCGAGGGATTACGGCAAGCAGTGACCTGCGGCACGGTAGATCTCGTACCACTCGGAGCGAGTGAGGGTCACGTCTGCAGCGGCGCAAATCTCACGCAGATGCTCGGGATTCATCGTACCGGCAATCAGCTGCATATTCGCAGGATGGCGGAGAATCCAAGCGGCGGCCACGCCGGTCTTGGACAGACCGTATTTCTCGCCGATCTCGGCCAGCTTTTGGTTGAGCTCGGGGAATTTTTCGTTATCTACAAATCTGCCTGCGAAGAAGCCGTACAGGAAGGGCGACCAAGTCTGAATGGTGATATTCTTGATGCGGCAGTATTCAAGGAGCGCACCGTCGTGTACCTGAGACTCGGCGTTCTTCATATTCACATTCATACCGGAGGTCACCATGCCGGACTCGGTGATGGAGAACTGGAGCTGATTGGCAATCAGCGGCTGCTTGACAGCGGTTTTCAAGAGCTCCATCTGCATTGCGTTGTGGTTGGATACACCAAAGTAGCGCACCTTCCCCTGAGAATGCAGAAGATCGAATGCCTCTGCCACTTCCTCGGGCTCCATCAGGGTGTCGGGACGATGGAGCAGGAGTGCGTCCACGTAGTCAACGCCCAGACGGGAGAGACTGCCCTCCACCGCATTCAGGATGTGCTCCTTGGAAAAGTCGTACATTCCGGGACGGATGCCGCACTTGGTCTGCAGGATCATCTTGTCCCGTGCCTCGGGGTGACGCTTCAGATAGGCTCCGAAAAGACGTTCGGAATTACCGCCGCCGTAAATATCGGCGTGGTCGAAGTGAGTGATGCCGTTTTCGAATGCGCACTCCATAATGGCGTCTACTCTCTCTTCGGAGAGTCCGCTCATACGCATACAGCCCAGCGAAACGGCAGATGCAGGAATGATCCCGCCCATCTTAATGTATTTCATACAATTTCCTCTTTCATTCTCTATTCACTATTCACTATTCTCTATCATCTAACAAGTGAATAGTGAATAGTGAATAGTTTCGGTACAAATTCCACCCTTTCGGGTGGAATTTGATTGAATTTACTTGTTCTTGGCCATGGTCTCGCAGTAGATGCAGCGATAAACCTTCTTTTTGCGGTCGGTGAGCTTGAAGACGTGAGGCAGCTCCTGCTCGCAGGAGGTAATGCAACGGGGGTTCTTGCAACGGAGCACGCCCTCTACCTGCTCGGGGAGATCCAGAGAGATGCGGCGAACCACGTCGCCGTTTGCGATAATGCTCACGGTAATACCGGGATCCAGATAGCCCAGCACGTCAAAGTTCAGATCAATGACGTCGTAGATCTTCAAAACGTCCTTGCGGCCCATCTTTTTGCTGGGGGCGTTGACGATCACCGCAACGGTACATCCCAGCTTGTCCAGACGGAGCACTTTATAAATATCCATCGCCTTACCGGCGGTGATGTGGTCCAGCACTACGCCGTTTTCAATCGGATTTACGATCATATGCTTCTTTCCCTCCATTACTTAACCTCGATTTCCAGCAGCTTCAGTATCAGCGCCATACGGATGTACTTGGCATAGAGTGCCTGCTTGAAGTAGCAAGCACGGGGATCATCGTCCACCGCTACCGAGATCTCGTTGACACGGGGCAGCGGGTGCAGGATGATCAGATCCTTTTTCGCATCCACCAGCTTGGGAGGATTGAGGATATAGCTGTCGCGCAGGCGCAGGTAATCGGCTTCGTTGAAGAAGCGCTCCTGTTGTACGCGGGTCATATACAGTACGTCCAACTCGGGCATGACCGCTTCCAGATCGGTAGTCTCCACATACTCGCATCCGGAGGGGATCAGCACGTCCTCGATGATGTATTCGGGCACCTTCAGCTCGGCGGGAGAGATCAGCACGAACTTCACGCCGGGGTAACGGCTCATTGCGCTGATGAGGGAGTGAACGGTACGGCCGAACTTCAGGTCACCGCACAGACCTACGGTGAGATGGTCGAATCTGCCCTTCTCCTTGTTGATGGTTACAAGGTCAGCCAGCGTCTGAGTGGGGTGATTGTGTCCGCCGTCGCCTGCGTTGATGATGGGCACGCCCGATTTCATCATTGCAACACGGGGAGCGCCCTCCTTGGGATGGCGCATAGCGATGATATCCGCATAGCAGCTGACCATACGGACGGTATCGGCAACGCTCTCGCCCTTGGAGGCAGAAGAGCTGTCTGCCGAGGAGAAGCCCAGCACGTGGCCGCCCAGCTCGTACATTGCCGCCTCAAAGGAGAGACGGGTACGGGTGGAGGGCTCGAAGAAGAGGGTCGCCAGCTTCTTTCTCTTGCAAGCCTCGGCATATTTGTCAGGATTTTCCATAATGTCATTGGCGG
>JAFTMF010000136.1 GCA_017452565.1 Clostridia bacterium | reverse complement strand
TGTTCAAACCATGCAAAAAATCGGGCGGCAAGTATTTGCCGCCCTTTTATAAAAGTTCTTGGAGATTCCAAAGAACCTTCTTACAAGAAGGTTCTTTGGCGGGTTCCAAGGGCAGCGCCCTTGGTTATACCACGCCCTGCGCGATCATAGCGGAGGCGATCTTCTCAAAGCCTGCGATGTTGGCGCCTGCAACCAGGTCGCCTTCCTTGCCGTACTTCTTAGCGGCATCGTAAGCGTTGTGGAAGATGCCGATCATAATCTGCTTCAGCTTGGCATCGACTTCCTCGAAGGTCCAGCTGTAACGCATAGAGTTCTGAGACATTTCCAAACCGGAGGTGGCAACACCGCCTGCGTTGGATGCCTTTGCAGGAGCAAAGAGCAGACCTGCATTCTGGAAGGTAGCGATTGCCTCGGGAGTGGAGGGCATATTCGCACCTTCAGCCACTACCTGCACGCCGTTCTTCACGAGAATTGCAGCGGATTCGCCGTCGATTTCGTTCTGGGTAGCGCAAGGCAGAGCGATGTCACAAGGAATGGTCCAGATGCCCTTGCAGCCTACGGTGTAAACGGAACCGGGAACACGGTCAGCGTATACGGAAATACGAGCACGCTCTACTTCCTTGATCTGCTTTACCACGTCCAGTTTGATGCCCTCGGCATCGTAGATGTAGCCGTTGGAGTCGGAGAGAGCCACAACCTTGCCGCCCAGCTCCTGTGCCTTCTCGCAAGCGTAGATGGCAACGTTGCCCGAGCCGGAGATGACGATGGTCTTACCTGCAACGCTGTCGTTCTTCATGCAGGACATCATCTCTTCGGTGAAGTAGAGCAGACCGTAGCCGGTAGCTTCTTTTCTTGCCAAAGAACCGCCGTAAGAAAGACCCTTGCCGGTGAGAACACCGGTGTACTGATTGGTCAGCTTCTTGTACTGACCGAACATAAAGCCAACCTCGCGTGCACCTACGCCGATGTCACCTGCGGGAACGTCGGTATCTGCACCGATGTGACGGTAGAGCTCGTTCATAAAGGAGTGGCAGAAACGCATGATCTCCATATCGGACTTGCCCTTGGGATCGAAGTCGGAGCCGCCCTTGCCGCCGCCCATGGGCAGACCGGTGAGGCTGTTCTTGAAGCACTGCTCAAAACCAAGGAACTTGATGATGGATGCGTTTACAGAAGGATGGAGACGGATACCGCCCTTGTAAGGACCGATGGCAGAGTTAAACTGCACACGGTAACCACGGTTGACGTGTACCTTGCCAGCATCGTCCACCCAGGGAACTCTGAACTGAATGAAGCGCTCGGGCTCAACGATGCGTTCTACAATGCCCAGAGCCTCCAGCTGAGGATTTGCCTCTACAACCGGCTCGAAGGATTCCAGAACCTCGGTAACAGCCTGAATGAATTCGGGCTCGGCGCCGTTGCGCTTTTTCACGGTTTCCATTACGGAAAGAAGATATTGATTGGTAAGTGCCATTTGCATTACCTCCTATAGCTAAAACTTGAATGGTATTATTATACACTTTCCGGGGATAAATTGCAATAAGTTGCAGAAAAAAATTTTCGTTTTTTTCAATAAAAAACATAGATTTTTCGAATTTGTTTTCTATGGCAAAAAGTTTTCCGAAAGTCATTCCCAAAAGCCGCCACAATTCGGCAGAATCGGAGGATTTCGATTTTTGTTGACAAGAGAGCCGCGAAGTGCTATAATGGTGGTGTATATCATTCCAAATCACCAAAGGAGCAGACCGCGCTATGCAAAACAGACAGATCGTCAACATCGTCAATTTCATCCGCGCCGTAGAGCCTCGGGAGCCCATAGATCTGATCACACCGGTCAAAGAGCAGATCGCACTGATGAAGAAACATAACCTCCGCGGCACCTTCCTGCTCCAGTACGATGCCCTCATCGACCCGGCTTTCACCGATCTGCTTCTCCCGCTCGATCCCGCACAATTTGAGATCGGTGTGTGGTTTGAGACGGTCCAGCCCCAGGTAGAGGCGGCAGGACTGACTTGGCGAGGCAGATTCCCGTGGGATTGGCACGCACACTGCGGATTCTCGGTGGGCTACACCCCCGAGGAACGGGAGAAATTGGTGGACGTACTCTACCAAAAGTTCAAAGAAGTGTTCGGATCGTATCCAAAAGTCTTCGGATCGTGGTTCTTCGACTCCCATACCGTTCGCTATATTGCCGATCACTACGGCATCGACGCTCTTTGCAACTGCAAGGAGCAGTACGGCACCGACGGCTATACCCTCTGGGGCGGCTACTACGGTCAGGGCTACTATCCCTCCCGTCAAAACGTCTTTATGCCTGCCCAGAGTGCGGACGATCAGATCCCTGCGCCCCTCTTCCGAATGCTGGGCTCGGATCAGGTTTACCAATACGATTGCGGCACCACTCCCGAGAGCGGCGCACCCTCCCGGCAGGGCGTCATCACCTTGGAGCCGGTGTACAAGCACGCAGGCGGCGGTAATCCCCGCTGGGTGGATTGGTATCTTCGTGAAAACTTTAACGGCGAGTGCCTCTCCTTCGGCTACACCCAGGCCGGACAGGAAAACAGCTTCGGCTGGGACGCTATGAAGGACGGACTTTCCTATCAATTTGCCCTTTTCCAGCAGTTGCAAGCCGAGGGCAAGCTCACCGTCGAACCGCTGGGCGACAGCGGCAGACGGTACAAGGCGTCCTACCCCTCCACACCGCCCTCCGCCATCACCGCCCACACCGCTTACGATGATCCCGAGAAAACCTCGGTGTGGTACTCCTCCAAATACTACCGTATCAATCTTTACACCGATCACGGCGCATTCCGCATCCGTGATCTCCACCTCTTCTCTCCCCTGCTCCCCGATCCTTTTGAGAAGGCGGTCTGCAAGGGCAACGAGGCCACCTACGAAACCCTCCCCGTCATCGACGGCAACCGTCACAGCGGAGGGGGCGTATTGGCAGGCGGCTATCTTACCGCTGACGGCGAGCTGATCACCGAAAAGATGACCTTCACCGACCTTGGCGGTGGCAACGCCCTCGTCCGCTACGGCGATCTGGCAGTAGAACTGCTGGAGGATCGGATCATCCTCACCGCTCCCGGCGAGTTTACGGTTGAAAACCGCATCGGCAGAGACGATCACCTCCCCACGGTAGCAAAGTGGAGCGAAAATCGGCTATCCCTATCCTATCAAGGCGCACCCTATTCCATTGTTGCCGCCATCGGCAGATTCCTCTCCCCTACTCGGGTAGAATCGGAGAACGGCAGATTGGAATTGATCCTATACCCCCAGCATTGACCCCCTGAAATCTACAGTAAAGGAATGCCTTTGGGCTACGTACACTATGAAAACCATTCACATTTTCAATCCCGCCGCGGGAAACGGTATCAAAGACAATCTCCCCGAGAACCACTACCTCACAAAATCTGCAGGCGATTGCCGCCACTTTGTGGCAGAAACCTGCAGAGAGAACCCCGAAACCCATTTTGTCGTCCACGGCGGTGACGGCACCCTCAACGAAGCGGTGTCGGGCATCATCGAGTCAGACGCAGGCAAGACCGCTCACCTCACCGTGATCCCCGCAGGATCGGGCAACGATACGGTAAAATCGCTGAACGCTATGGCAGGAGACGACTTTTTCATCGACCTCTACGATTGCAACGGCCGCTACGGCATCAATATGATTAACATCGGCTTCGACTGCAACGTGGCCGCATCTGCAAGCGGTTTCAAGAAGAAATACGGCATTGCAGGAAGTCTTTCCTACATATTGGGCGTATTCTCGGAGTTTTTCAAGCCCTTCGGCTGGCACTTCAAGATCAGCGCTACCCTTGCCGACGGCTCTCTGTGGGAGACCGAGGACGATTGTCTGCTCTGCTGTGTCTGCAACGGACAGTGGTGCGGCGGCGGATTCCACACCTCCCCTCCCTCCGATATGACCGACGGCGTGCTGGAGCTGATGCTGGTGAAAAAGGTCAGCCGTCTGAAATTCCTCACCTTGATTGGCAAATACAAGGCAGGCGAGCTGATCGACCCCAAGACGAAGGAAGTCATTCCGTCTCTCGCCCATCTGGTGACCTATAAGCGCATCACCGCCCTCAAAATGGAGGGTGCCCCTCAGCTTTGTCTGGACGGCGAGATCGTGCAGGAGCATTCGGCTGAAATCCGTATCCTGCCCCACGCCATGCAATATCAAAAGAGCGAAACCGTTATAGAGACGGTGTAAACCATCCTTTTTCCCGTTCGGAAACTGAGAACGCATCGCTTGCTGCTGTACCTGTGCAGATAGTAGTTTTTAAGACTTTCGGAAAGGAGACTATTTATGGAACGCAGAACCGCCGGGAAGTACCGCACCCCAGCAGGCGGCGAACTAGAGCTAACTGAATTACTAAAAAACTACCGTACGCCCTTGACCGTTTTCCTCTTCCGTTTCGTCGGCGATGAAAGTGTGGCAGAGGAGCTTTGTATCGACACCTTTTCAGAGTTTTGGCTTTATAAAAATAGCCGCTACCGAAAACTTCCGCAAAAAAACGCTTTATTTACCCTCGCCAAAGCCCGTGCCGCCAATCATCTGCGTCATACCAAACAATCCACCGCCGCGACGCCGATAGTCGCTCTGCATCTGGTGCAAGTTGAGTCCTTTTCCCCTGAGGAAGCGGCGAGCATTCTGAAGCTGCCTCTTTCCGAGGTAGAAGCGCTCCTTGAACAAGGGAAATCGGTTTTGAGCGACACCTTCTTCGAAAACAACGGCTCCCCCTATGAAACTCCCCTCCGCACGCCGAAAAATGGGAAATATACCCCCGCCAACCGCACCGACGAAGCGTTTCGGCAGGAGGTTTTGCGCCGTTCTGCCGTCAAACGGCAAAATCGGCGAACCTATCTTACCCTTGGGCTGATGCCCCTGCTCTTCTGCGTGGTGATTGCGGCGCTGATCTTTCTGCCCACCCTGTCGGGCACCGATACGCCTCCCCCCGTAACCGATTCTCCTGCTCCCGCCTTGCCCGAGCATTTCATCCCTCCTATTTCCAAACCCCGCGAGCCCCAACCTCTGCTGCCCGAGAGCCATCCTCTTGCGGAGCATCTCAACCAATTTATCGAAACGATCTACATTGTGCCCCTCATCGCAAGGCCAGACAGAACATACACCTGCGCCACCTCCCCTGAAATCAACGGCATTTTAGAGAATCTCAGCAAGTTAGAGTTAGTTTCCAGATCGGCTCCCCAATCCTTTACCGTAGATACATTGTTACAGTTTTGCTTGACCGATTCCTCTTATGTCTATCTCTATTGGGATACGTCCGGCTATATCCTCGTCCAAATTTATGCAGACCCCGAACAGCCTCCTGTAAAAAGCCAATACTATCACACGCCCTCCCGTTATTTGAAGAATTTTGATACCTATCTGGCATTTATTATGAGTAAGGGCTTAAAAGACAATTCCCCTCATCTTCGTTTCGAAGAATTTCTTTCCTCTACCCAAATAGATAAGGTTCGCCTTTCCCTTAGCACGGGGCAATCCCAAAGCTACCAAGCCCCCGATCCAAGAATCGCCAATCTGCTAAACGTTCTCAGCGGATGGGATCTCATTCCTGTGGCATACGCTTCACCTTCCGAGCTCGATTCTGTCAACCGTATTGAGCTACAAAAGGGGGAGGAGATTCTGTCCATCGTATACATCGATGAACTCTTCTACCTTTGCCATAGCGACAATCCCTCCCTTTACGTAAGCTATCAAACGCACTCCGGAGAAGGATTGTATACTTTGGAAAACTATGTTCGGCACGTGATGGAAAATCATATTCCTTTAGATTTTGAAGGGTATCTAAGCCTCCCTCTCCGATCCTTGGAACTCGACCCCGTTCATCACAAAAACTTTTGGGGCTCTCGATACGTCACGGAAGAAGGGCAAACGCTTCTGATAGATGCGCTGAAGAATCTGTCGCTCACTCCCGTAGAGCCTACCTCCCCTTTCTTGGAAGAGATCCCGGAAGGCGTGAGAATTTCGCTAGATTACCAAGAGATCAATGCAATTTTGTTGGTGGACTACGAAAAACGGTATATAGAACTCCAATGCTACAAAGCAACTTGGGGCTATGAAATTCCTGCCGAGCAAATGGACTCCCTCTCTCAGCTGATCTGCGATCTTTACGATCACTATCGCCTTGTTTTCTGATTCTGTTAAAATCCCCTTTCAGCCGTTCCCTTTCGGGAGCGGCTGAACTCCTCTCGCCCCTTAATAGCATCCCCCTTCTTGATAATTTTTCAAAAATTTCCAAAACTGATAAGGAAAATCCCCTTCTCATTCGTATTACTATATGAAAGCACATCCCGGGAAAGATCGCTTTCGGAAAGGAGAATCTCAATGGAC
>JAFTMF010000135.1 GCA_017452565.1 Clostridia bacterium | reverse complement strand
CGTCGACGGTGATCCGCGCTTCGCGCGGACCTAAATTGACATTGGAGCGAAGGCGAAGCCGAAGCGGAAATGTCAATTTAGGTCAAGTCGGTTGTAAACCATGTGCTTACACATTTTGTAAACTATGTTACTCTTGACACAAGCCCCTCCCCTACCGAAGTGAAAGATTACCCCTGCATCTCGTCCAGTGTCAACTCAAATGCAGGCAGGAACTCCGTGAGAAAGATCTCCAACTCGGGGATGTTGCGCTTTTTCAGCGCCTCGAAGGTGGTCTTTTTGGCGTCGGCAAACTCGGTGTTGCCGCATTTGACCTCCTCCACGCACTTGATGTAGGCCGCCAGCTTGTCCGCCGCTTTGACGATGCGGTGCACGTCCTCGGGCAGATCTTCTCTGAGCAGGGGAGCGTAATCCTCTCTCAGATCCTCGGGCAGGTGGGAGAGCAAGGTCAGCGCCGCCTGCTCCTCGATGAGCTTATAGCTTTGTCTGAGCTCGGGGGAGTTGTACTTCACGGGGGTGGGCATATCGCCGGTATAGACCTCCGAGCCGTCGTGGTAGAGCGCCGCCACGGTGACTGCTCCCAGATCGTAGTTCTTCGCAAGCCGCTTGTTGCCGATGAGTGCAAGGGCGTGGGCGAGCATCGCCACCTGCGCGGAATGCTCGGCAAGAGTCTCGTCGGCTACGTTGCGCATAAGCCCCCAGCGTTTAATGTATTTTTGTCTGAAAATCAAAGCGAAAAAGCTGTTTTGCATAGGTTACTCCTTTTTCTTGGGGAACTTCTTGAAAGAAGTTCCCCAAACCCCTCAAGAACTTTTATAAAGCAAAATTACGATGCAATTTTGCGGGATTTGTCCAAGTCTGTCCCATATTGTAGCACACGAAATCGGCATTTGTCAAGGCTGATTGCCCATCATTCAACAGAAAAATGTTGACAAGCCCCGACTTCTATGGTACAATAAATGCAATATGAATCATTTTTCTGTAAGGACGGTATCCCCATGAAAGTAGAACTGCTAACCTATACCCCCGATGCAGATAAGCTGGTGGCTGCCGCCGCTAAGCTCTGCTACGCCAAAAGCGATATTGACACCCTGATGGACAAGCTCACCCCCGAAAAGGTAGCGGATTTCCTGAAGCTGCTGGGCGATCTCGGTCACGAATCTCCCGTAGAGCACGCCAGCTTCACCTTCGGTATTGAGGGCGTTTCTCGCACTCTGCTGGCACAGCTCACCCGTCACCGCATCGCTTCCTACTCGGTACAAAGCCAGCGCTACGTGGAAAAGTCGGGCTTCGAATACATTATGCCCCCCGAAATCGCCGCTATCCCCGAAGCAAAAGCCATCTTCGAAGAAGAAATGCGCCGGGATGCCGAGGCTTATGACAAACTCCGCACCATTTTGAAGGAGAATCACAAGACTCGTCTGATGGCCGAGGGCAAGTCCGAGGCAGACGCCGACAAGGCTGCCGGCAAGCTGGCCAACGAGGACGCCCGCTTCGTCCTCCCCAACGCATGCGACACCCGCATCATCATGACTATGAACACCCGCTCCCTCTACAATTTCTTTGCGCTGCGCTGCTGCAACCGTGCCCAGTGGGAGATCCGTGAACTGGCAACCGAGATGCTGCGTCTGGTAAAGGGCGCCGCTCCTCTTCTCTTTGCCGCCGCAGGACCTTCCTGTGTCAACGGTCCTTGCCCCGAGGGTGCAATGTGCTGCGGAAAAACCTTGGAAGTGCGCAAAAAATTCAAGGAAATGTAAAGTGAGGAAGTAAAATGATCTATTTTGATCAGAACAGCCTTGCAAGGCTGAAATCCATCTTTGCAGAGCTAAATAAGACCGTTCCCTACGCCTACGTCCCCTTTGAAGCAGAAGAAGATCGCTTGATCCTTCATGGCGAGACGATCAGAATCTCCGTTGCCAAAACGATTTCCGAAGCTTGGGTCTTCGCCGATCCTTCCTACAAAGAGAAAATCGAAAACGACGAAGTATTCCGCATTATAACCAATGCTGCCGCCGGAAAATGGCTGGCGCCCCGGAGTGCTTCCGATCCGTTCTGGATTCTGCTGGCAGAGGATAAATTTGAATGCGAGGATGATCTGCTGGAGACGCTCTCCCACGAGCTGAGAAGCTGCAGTGACTTCATCCGCGCTTATCATCATTATTCCAAGCATAGCAGGGTGTCCGACGATCCCGATTGGCTTCTCCATCTGGAAGAGATAGAACAGTCGCCCAAATACAACAAATTCTTCCTTTGGAGCGAGTTTAACGCATCTTACACCGAGCTCACCGTTCACTTCTCCATGGATAAGACCCCTCCCACCTTCCCTTCGCTTGCCGCCTATTTAGGCTACCAAACAGCCGAATCGGTAGATAAAATCCTAAAATACTATCTCTACGACAACAAAACGGACTATCTCCTTGCCCGTTATTTGGGCATCCACCGGGCGACACGGGATTTATCCAAGGTATATTGCTACTCTCGTGCATTCCAAATTGAGAATTTAATCCCGCACGGCATTACCAAAAAATATCCTCGTGCGTTTTATATCGCCAACGAATATCAAGAAATTGATATCTTTGAATTTTGAATTGATTTGTGAAAGGTAAGGTTTGAATATGAAAAAAGCTATATCTTTTCTCCTCATCCTCGCCTCTCTGCTCTGTATGGCAGGATGTGAGGAAGGAACCTCCACGGACACCACCACAACCGCAGTCACTACCCCCGCCGTTACCGAGCCGCCCACACTTACCGAACAGGTGGACGCGCTGGAAGGAACGCTCACCGACGTGGAAGCCATCAAGGCCGCCCGTGAGCTGGTTTGGGAAGAGTATGCGGCTAAAATCGCAGATAAAAGTCCCAACCGCAAGAAGGAAATTCGCAAGAATCAGACCACCAAGATCAAAATCGGCGGCACTACTATGAAGGTAATGACCCGTGTGGTCGGCTCCGCTCCCAAGGACGGCTATCCTCTCTTCTTGGTCTACCACGGCGGCGGATACAACCCCGACGGACAGATGAACGAATCCCAGTGGTCCGGTATGGCCGAGCGTTACGATGACGTCCCCGGCATCTACTGCTCCATCCGTTCGGTGAGCGACAACGAGTCCAGCGGTCAGATCTTCTCCACCGATATTTCTTGGCAGTTCTACGATCGCATCATCGAAAACTGCATTCTGTATATGAAGGCCAACCCCAATCAGGTGTACATCGTGGGTTATTCCGCAGGCGGCAACGGCGTTTATCAGATCGCGCCCCGTATCACCGACCGCCTGGCATCGGCTACTATGACCGCAGGCCATCCCGAGGGGATCGACCTGACCAACCTCTACAATCTGCCCTTCTACCTGCAGGTAGGCGAGCTGGACACCGCTTATAACCGCTACACCATCACCGTTGAGTACGAGCAGAAGCTGGACGAGCTTGCCGAAAAGTACGGCGGCGGTTATTATCACAAGTGCTTCGTGCACTACAATAAGGAGCACGGCGTAGTAGGCGACAATGCCTCCAACCAGACCGTTATCGCAGACAATGCGGCTTGGCTTGCCGCTAAGCAAAACGGCACCGCTTACACCGGCGGCACCGTCAAGACCGAAACCCACGCTGCCAAGCTGATGACCACCCATACCCGCGATCCACTTCCTCAGCGTGTGATCTGGAACACTCAGACCAACGGCAACTCCAACAACAAGCGCGGCATCAAGTCCTTCTACTGGCTCTCTACCTCAGCTACCAGCGGCACCATTGACGCCAGCTACGATAAGGCAACCAACACCATCACCTTCAAGCAGTGCTCCATCAAGCGCACCAACATCACCATCTACCTGAACGAGGAGATGGTAGATCTCTTCTCTCCCGTGAAGGTGATAATGCCCGACGGCAGCGTCACCGAGTTCACTCCCGAGATCTCTCTGGAGACACTCCGCAAGACCACCGCAGAGCGTGGCGATCCCAACTATCAGTTCTGCGCATCCTACACCTTCAAAATGAAATAAACAAAATGGCAAGCGTCACGCTTGCCATTTTTCATTCACTTATCCAACCTTGGGAAGAGTCACACTCACCTCGCCGAACTTGCCGAAGGTGATCTTCGCACTGCCAAACACCGGCATCTCCTCGATGGTGCGGGTCACCACCGCGGTGAGATAATACTTGCCGTTCTCATCCTTGAGCACCTCTACGTCGCTCAAGGTCAGACCTTCCATCTCCACCGAAGAGGATTTGTACATTCTGTAGTCCCCCTCATCCGTCTTATAGTACAGATCATCGTCGAACAACACCGACATTGCCTCGATGGTGGCGGGGGTGAACCATTCGCCAATCACTTCTTTTTTCCATACGCCATCCTTATCGGGAGCGTACAGATACTGCTTACCGTCCTCGGTAGAGGTGAAATACTCGTCGCCGTCGGTAGCGCCGAAGGAAGTCGTCTCCATATATACCCGTGTGCGATCTCCGTCCTTTTCAATGACGGTGGTAGAGCTTTGGATATCGTCGTAATTGACGTACAGCTCCATCCGGATCTTTTCCTCTTCCATCATCAAGTCGAAATACTCCTCGGGAGTAAGCTCCTTCTCAGAGCAGGCCGTGAGACTGCACAGCATCAGCACAATGGCGATGAGCATCGCCGCATATTTACGCATCATAAATTCCTCACTTTCATAGTCCCTGTCGGGATAGATATAGTATGGGGGAAAACGGCAGTTTTGTCAAGGGATTTTCGAAAAAAACTTGCCAAATCCTTGATCCCGACTGCCACTACCGACCTCAGACCTGTCTTGCCGTCAGCGCAATGATCTTCCGCAGATCGTCGGGCTGGATCTCCACGTCGTATGCCGCCTTGTTACGGCGCAGCTCTCCGCATTTCTGACATCTGTGGATGATGATATATCCCTTCTTGGGATCGGGGAGCGCCGACACCGGCTCCAGAGCACCGCCGCAATCGCTGGCTCTGTCCCCGGGGTTGATATCCAGATGGAGCGACCACAGACAGAAGGGGCAATGATTGCGGGAGGTCTTCTTCAGCGGCAGCACCTTCTTCCCGCAGTGCGCACAAATAAATCCGCTGTCATTTTTGGAAAATCGCTTTACTTCCATAGTTGATCTTTATTAGGAAAACTTTTTGAAAAAAGTTTTCCTAAAACCTTTCAAAAACTTTATATTAATAACTACATTATAAATAGCATAGTCCCGATACGCAATTTTCGCCACACAAACGAAAAGGCACAGCCAAGGAGTTTAGGGATGAGAGGAGCGGTTCACGAAGTGAACTGCGGAGAGAAGGGGAAAGAAACTTCGGCGTTTGAGTGATGGTTAGTAGTTGTGCTTCGCACAACTACCGTAGTTCGCCAACGGCGAACTACAGCCCTTCTCTCCTTGCAATTCGGCTAAGCCGAATTGCTTCCTTAGACTACTAACAACTACCTAAAGACAACCACTCTATTGCCAAAGCTCAAACTTTCACAAAATCTCCCAATCTCACCGCCGATTCCCTCGCATCAACCTCGCCGCACCGCACACACTATCTGCGAAAAGGCAAGAAAGGATGTTGAACAAATGCACAAATCAAATCGGCTTTTTCCGGGCAAAACAGCCCGCCGGGTGCGATGGATGGCCATCTGCACCGCTATGATCGTAGCAATGACAGCCCTTAGCCTGCCTCTGTTTGCCAGTGGCAAACGAGACGGTAAAGGGATGATGGGAGAGATTCGGGACGGTGTCCGTCAGTTCGGTCGGGAAGTCTCCGATATGGTAGACCCCGACGGAGACGGAATTCTGCCCGACGGCTCGGTAGATAACGGCATTCAGAATGACGGCAATCAAAACGGTAACGGAAACGGCTCCGGAAACGGCAACGCTACCGGCACCAACCGTCCCGATAATACGCCCAGCAACCCCTCCGACACCCCCGAGGGTGGCGAGAACGGCGCAGGAGATATTCTCCCCGGCGTCACCGACGCTCTGCCCGGTACCAATGAGGACGGAAACGATCCCACTCCCGGTACAGACGATGCCAACCGCACCGATGAAGCAGCTCCCGGTACCACCGCTCCCACTACCACCACCGATCGGGAAGCGGATACCACCGATTCCACAGACGGTACGGAGAACGCAGAGGACGGCGGCTTCCGCTGGATGGGCATTATCATCGCATTGGTGGTAATCGCCGCAGTGGTGGGTATCATCATTCTGCTGATCCCCAAGCGCAAGGACTAATCGAATATCGGAAATACGGGTTTGCGGATGCAAAAATGCATCCCTGCCCGTATTTTTTTGCTATTTTACTGTTTTACAGCACTTTTCCGTGGCTGAGCAGAAGATTTTTTCCCTTAATCTCGATCACACCGTAGGAGGCGAGCGCTCCGTAGCCGGGCTTCACCGATCCGGGATTGAAAAGATAGTAGGGATGATCCCCCTCATCGGATACGTATTCAAGGTGCGGCTCGTGGGTGTGGCCGTAGAGAACGACGTCCGCATCGGCCTGCTGCCCACGCTCCCGCAAACCGTAGGTGCTGTATTTGGCACCGCAAATGTGCCCGTGGGTAAGATAAAAGGTGAAATCCCCGAAGCTCAGGGTCATTTCATTGGGCAGATCGTTGTAAAAATCGCAATTTCCCCGTACTGCCGCATAGGGAACGCCCTTCGTACGGCAAAGATTCACAAAATCCGGCGCACCGTCTCCCAAATGGAGAAAACAATCGGCGTTGGGATGGAGCTGCATCACTTCCAGCATAGCACGACTCACGCCGTGGCTGTCGGAAAACACAATCAATTTCATCGGGCATCATCCTTTCTTGGTTTTTTCTACGATTCTCTATGAAACGCCGCACCAAGCGGCGATTTTGGCATACATTAGCAGTATCAAGGTGAAAAGAGGTACTGTCTATGCAACTGGATCCATCTAAACTGCGGGGACTGGCACAGATCGACGATCGGCAGTTCGCCGCTATGCTCTTCACAGCGGCTCGGGCGGTGGGACTTTCTCCCGAGCAGGCAAATTTGGCCGCCCAAAACGCTCCCGCCTTCAAGAAAATGCTCCAAGGAGCCTCCGACGAGGAGCTTCGTATGATTTTGCAAAAGCTGAACAAATCCCCCGCTGATCTGCTGGGGCAGCTGGGAGGCGGCTCATGAGCGATCAGACAACGCCTTTCGTGGGAGATCTGCTGTCCGGCCTTGCAGCCAATCCCGATTTGCTGAAAAACGCTATGCAGATGGCCTCTGCGCTGGCTTCGTCGGGGGTGCTCAGCGGTCTGTTCGGAAATACTCCATCGGGGGACATTTCCTCTCCCCCGCAGCCTCCCCCGATCTCCCCCACCCAATCTGGGGGAGCAGGTTCTGCAAGCGGCGGATTTGCCGATCTGCTGGCAGGGATTATGGGGCAAACGGCAGGCGGTGCAGCCTCGACTGCGGGATCTGCCGCAACTGCCACTCCTCAGAGCGTCCCGGCCTCTGCCGGTGGAGAGAACGCTCGCCCACAGCCATCGGGAAAACGTCCGCCATCTCCTAATCATCACGATCGGGTGCATCTGTTGCAGTCGATCTGCCCCTTCCTCCCCGAGGATAAGCGGGAAAAGGTGCAATTTCTCATCAAATTGTTGGGCCTGCTCAGCGCCGCCGAGGAAATGGGGCTTGGAAACGGGACATTGT
>JAFTMF010000134.1 GCA_017452565.1 Clostridia bacterium | reverse complement strand
CTCATCGTTGCCCCCATCGTGGCGGCGGCAGGGGGAATCGTTGCCAAAATGAGCGGTCGAGGTCTGGGTCACACCGGCGGCACCGTGGATAAGCTGGAATCCTTCCCCGGATTCCGCACTTCCCTCACCCCCGAGGAATTTGCCGATCAGTCGGAGCAGGTAGGACTGGCAGTCATCGGACAGAGTGCCGATCTGGCACCTGCCGATAAGAAGCTCTACGCCCTCAGAGACGTCACCGCAACGGTGGACTCCCTGCCTCTCATTGCCTCCTCCATTATGAGCAAAAAGCTGGCGGCAGGCACTCGCTCTATCGTACTGGACGTAAAGTGCGGCAGCGGCGCATTTATGCGCACGCCCGAGGATGCCACCCGTCTTGCCGAGACGATGGTGCGCATCGGCATTGCCAACGGCCGCAACACCGCCGCCGTCATCACCAATATGGATATCCCCTTGGGTCACGCTATCGGCAACGCCATGGAGGTCACCGAGGCCATCGAAGTGCTCCGCGGAGGCGGCCCCGACGATCTCAGAACCGTTTGCCTCACGCTGGCAACCCGTATGATCGCCCTCTCCTGCCAAAAATCCATCGAGGAAGCCCGCCAAATCGCCGAGGATTGCCTCTACGGCGGCAAGGCGTACGCCAAATTCTGTCAGTGGATCGAAGCACAGGGCGGCGACGCCTCCTATGCAAAAGATCCCGCTCTCTTCGGCATTGCCGCCCACATGGGCGAGGTCTGTGCCGAGGACGATCTCTACATAGCCTCCTGCAACGCCGAGATGATCGGCACCGCCGCTATGATTTTAGGTGCAGGACGGCAGACCAAGGATTCGGTGATTGATCCCCGCGCCGGCATTCACCTGCTGAAAAAGCCGGGCGACCGTGTGAAAAAGGGCGAGGTCATTGCCCGTCTCTTCACCGAACGCAAGGACACGCTGGATGCGGCAGCCTCCACCGTCCGCTCTGCTCTCACCTTCAGCGAAAGTGCCATAGAAGCACAGCCCCTGATCTACGCCATCATCGACGGCAACACCGTCTGCCCTAAGGAGGATGCATAATATGAAAGAACGTCTCGTGATCGGCATTGCCGGCGGTTCGGGAAGCGGTAAAACCACCCTCGCCGACAACATCGCCGCTTATTTCGGCCCGCAGGTGGCGCTCCTGCGTCACGATAGCTATTACAAGCCGATGACGGATCTCCCCCTCACCGAGCGTGCTACCGTCAATTACGACCATCCCGATGCCTTTGACACCGATCTGCTCATCTCCCATCTGGAGAGTTTGAAAAAAGGCGAGGCAATCGAAGCCCCCATCTATCAATACCACGTCCACGATCGCAGCAAGGAGACCCGTCACGTAGAGCCTGCCGAGGTCATCCTGCTGGAGGGAATTTTAGTCTTTGAAAACGCTCATCTGCGCTCTCTGATGGATCTGAAAATCTACGTGGATACCGATCCCGACGTGCGCATCGTCCGCCGCATTCTGCGAGACGTCAGCGAGCGGGGACGCACTCTGCAATCGGTGGCCGAGCAGTATCTCACCACCGTCAAGCCTATGCACGATGCATTTATCGAACCCAGCAAGAAATACGCTGACGTCATCATTCCCGAGGGCGGACAGAATCCCGCCGCCTACGGAATGATTATCCAAAAGATCGCCGCTCACTTAGCTCTGTAGGCGATCTCTCCCCATTTGAAACCAATCGGAGGTATTTATGCCCAAATTTGAAGTTCTGTCAGCAGAGCTGGCCGAGCAGATCCGACGGGACAAGGAAGCCGGCACTCTGCCTCAAATGGCATTTTCCGACGCATCCGTCCTCCGTCGGAATAACCTTGCCAAGGATGCCGCTACTATCTGGCGTCCTACCTTCGTCCACGATATTGATAAAATTCTTCACTGTCCCTACTATAATCGCTATACCGACAAAACCCAAGTCTTTTCCCTATGGAAAAACGACGATATTACCCGCCGCAGTCTCCACGTCCAGCTGGTTTCCCGCATTTCCCGTACCATCGGCTCGGTGCTGGGGCTGAATCTGGATCTCATCGAGGCCATTGCGCTGGGACACGATATCGGTCACACCCCCTTCGGCCATATCGGTGAGTCTTGCCTTGACAAGCTCTACTGCAAGGAAACCGGACGGCATTTCTGCCACAATCTCCAGTCGGTGCGGGTGCTGGACGGCATCTTCCCCTACAACATCAGCCTGCAGGTACTGGACGGCATCGCCACCCACAACGGCGAGGTGGAGTTTGAAACCTACTATCCCGCCCCCCTCTCCTCCTTTGAGGAATTTGACGAGATGATCGACCGCTGCTATCAGGATCGGGTCTATATGGCCA
Source organism: Clostridia bacterium (assembly GCA_017452565.1). GTDB lineage: Bacteria > Bacillota > Clostridia > Oscillospirales > CAG-272 > CAKSQF01. The sequence goes on along the minus strand of JAFTMF010000134.1, from coordinate 4,122 downwards.
AGCGAATGCCCTCCACGCTGGAAGGCAACGTGGTGCGGCTGGCCGACATCATCGCCTATCTGGGCAAAGACCGTCAGGATGCGATGCGCACCGGCACCGCCGAAGAGGGAATGTTCATCAACGAGGACATCGGCTCTATCAACGCCGAGATCATCAACAATCTGGTGACCAACATCATCGAAAACAGCTACGGTAAGCCCTACATCAAGCTGGACTCCAAGCATTTCAAGGCGCTGCGCAAGTCCAAGCAGGACAACTACCGTATGATCTACCTCAGCGACTCGGTCAATCCGCAGATCAAATCCACTCTGCAGCCTATGATGACTAATATCTATGGCCAGCTCTTGGACGATTTGAAGAGCGGCGCAAAATATTCCCCCATCTTCAGCCATCACATCGACTACGTCAATTCCAACACTGCCCACTACCTGCGGGAGCGCCCCTACGAATCGGGAGAGCCCAATCAGATCGTGGTAGACTACATCGCCAGTATGACCGACGATTATCTCATCGAGATCCACGCATATCTCTTCCCGGAAAGCGATCTGAAAGTGCAGTACAAAGGATACTTTGACGAATAAACACAGAACAGGAATCACCGTATGTTTGAACAAATTCTGGAGCTGATCCGCTCCTATCCCCGGATCATCATCCATCGCCATAAAAATCCCGACGGCGATGCCCTTGGCAGTCAGATGGGTCTGTACACCATCCTCAGGGAAAACTTCCCCGATAAGGAAGTCTACACCGTGGGCGATATGACCCCTCGCTACGCCTTTATGGCCTACCACCCTATGGACGAGATCGACGATAGCCTTTATGCAGGCGCGCTTGCCATCGTGCTGGACACCTCTGCCAAAGCATTAATCTCCGACGATCGCTATACGCTGGCATCTGCCACCGCCCGCATCGACCATCACATTTTCGTGGAAACCATCTGCGGAGCCGAGGTCACCGACACCTCCTTTGAGAGCTGTTGCGGTCTGATTGCTGCATTTGCCATCGAGGGCAAACTCACCGTCTCCCCCGAAGCTGCCAAAGCCCTCTACACCGGTATGATTACCGACTCGGGACGCTTCCGCTACGATTCCACCTCGGCGCAGACCTTCCGTATGGCCTCTTTCCTCATGGAGCGGAAGTTCGATACTGCCGACATTTACCGCAATCTGTATGCCGACGATCTGTCCAGCCTCCAGCTTCGTGCCAAGTTCACGTTGAAAATTCAGACCACACCCCACCGTGTGGCTTACATCTATACCACTCTTGCAGAAGCGGCAGAGTGCGGTGCCGATAACTTCACCATCTCCCGCGGAATGGTGGGCACTATGTCCGAGATCCGCGGTATCGACAGCTGGGTGAACTTCACCGAAACCGAGAACGGCGTGCTTTGCGAGATCCGCTCGAACCGCTACAACATCAATCCCATCGCCGTAAAGTATGGCGGTGGCGGCCATCAGAAGGCCAGCGGCGCCACCCTGAAAGATCGGGACGAGGCAATGGCGCTTCTTACTGATCTTTGCAATCTTTCGGAGGACGAATAAGATGAATTCGAATGTTTCTGCAATGCAAGCCGTGCTTGCCAAAATCGAGGAATACGATAAAATCGTAATCTTCCGCCATCGCCTGCCCGACGGCGATGCCATCGGCTCTACTAAGGGACTGCGTGAGATCCTTCGTCTCTCCTTCCCCGAAAAAGAAATCTACCTCAACAACTGCGACTCCTCCGACTATCTGGAGTTTCTGGGCGACGAGGACGAGCCGCTGTCCGACGAGTTTTACGCCAATGCACTGGGCATCGTGCTGGACACCGCCACTGCCAAGCGCATCTCCAATCCCCGCTACGAGCTCTGCAAAGAGGTGGTGAAAATCGACCACCATATCCCCATCGAATCCTACGGCGCTACCGACTGGGTGGAAGAGGAGCGCTCCTCCACCTGCGAGATGATCGTGCAGTTCTACGCCGCCTTCCGGGATCGGCTGAAGATAAACCGTGAGGCCGCCACCTACCTCTACACCGGTATGGTCACCGACTCGGGCAGATTCCGCTATCGGGAGGTATCGGGCGACACCCTGCGTCTGGCCGCCATCCTGCTGGATCAGGGCATCGACGCCGACCGCATCTACGCCCATCTGTATATGAAGGATTTCGCCTCTCTGAAACTGCAGGCGTGGGCGCTCTCCAACATCAAGTTCACAGAAAACGGCGTTGCTTATCTCCACATCACCAAGACGATTCAGGAAAAGTTCGATCTCACCTTTGAGACCGCCAGCACCGCCATCTCCTTTATGGACGCCATCAAGGACAGCCTCATCTGGCTCGCCTTCATCGACAATGCCGACGGATCGATCCGTGTGCGCCTCCGCTCCCGCTTCGTGACGGTAAGCGAGATCGCAGAAGCCTACGGCGGCGGCGGACACGCTTGTGCGGCAGGTGCTACCGTGGGAAGTCCCAAGGAAATGCGTCAGCTGCTGGCAGATGCCGACAAACGGCTGGGCGATTACAAAGCAAACAACGAGGGCTGGCTATGAAGATTCTCATCACCAACGACGACGGCGTCTTCGCTCCTGCCCTTCCCCACCTCATCCGCTGGGCAAAAAAATACGGCGAGGTCATCGCCGTTGCCCCCAAGGTGGAGCAAAGCGGCAAAAGCCACGCCATCGACTTTATGCATCCCCAAGAGATCAAAAAGGTGGAGATCGCCCCCGATCTCACCGCCTACTCTATGGATTCCACCCCTGCCGATTGCGTCCGCTATGCGCTGGATCAGCTGGGACGGGATTTTGATCTGATCCTCTCGGGAGTCAACCGCGGTTACAATTTAGGCGGTGACATCGTGTATTCGGGCACCGTGGGAGCTATCTTCGAGGGCATCCGCCAAGGCATCCCGGGCATCGCCCTCTCCGGCTTCCCTACCACCCACATCGAGGCCATCGGCCATCTGGATCGGGTGATGGACTTCATCCTGCAAAACGATCTGCTGAGCGTCAATCCCCTGTACAACGTGAACATTCCTCCCGAAGCGGGGGAAATTTGCATCACCAAGCAGGGCGGCATTTACTTCACCGATCGCTTTGTGCCCATTGGTAACGATCTGTACGTGCAGGAGGGAGAGCCCACCCCCGGTGATCTCTCCGACACCTCTATTGACATTGCCGCCGTCCACAGCGGGCTGATTTCTGTCACCCCTCTGTCGGCTACCCGTACCGAACTGACGGTGTTTGAAGCACTGCGAAGCCGTTTCTGAGTTTTCCCAGCACCGTTCACAGCAAAAAATCTTGACAAATCGTACCAATTATGGTATAATGAATCAATTCAATCATCGGGAGGACTTATGGAAAACAAAGCCACTACCAAAATCAGAACCAAACAGAAGGATCTGTACCTTCGCGTAACCCCGGGGCACTTTGCCACCAGCCATAGCCATATCAATTATTACATTGACGTGACCACTCAAAAGACCCGTCTTTCCGAGGCATCAGCGGTAGCCAAAGCGCTGGTCACCTACTACTCCACCAACACCATCGTGGACACCGTTCTCTGTCTGGACGGCACCGAGGTCATCGGCACTTGCATTGCTGACGAGCTGACCCAGGGCAGCTACACCAACCTCAACGCCCATCAGACCATTTACGTTGTCACCCCCGAGCATACATCGGGCAGCCAGCTGCTCTTCCGTGACAATCTGATCCCTATGATCGCCGGTAAGCACGTGCTGATCGTAGCGGCATCGGTTACCACCGGCTACACCGCTCAGGCGGCTGTTGAAGCCGTGAAATACTACGGCGGTATGGTATCGGGCATCTGCTCCATCTTCGCCACCGTGGACGAATGTGCAGGCCACACCGTGCACTCGGTATTCGATCCCAACGACCTGCAGGGCTACGCATCCCATCCTTCCCACGAATGCCCCCTGTGCAAGGAAGGCAAGAAGATCGAAGCGCTGGTCAACAGCTTCGGCTACTCTAAGCTGTAATCTCTTTGAAATCATAACCACCAGTAAACTGGTGGTTTGACCAGCCCCTAGAAGGGGCAAATACAGGCGTAGCCCCTAAAAGGGGCGCAGAAAGTTTGACACCGCATTACAATCACAGGCAGCCGCTCACGTGCGGCTGTCTATTTTT
>JAFTMF010000133.1 GCA_017452565.1 Clostridia bacterium | reverse complement strand
CCATACCGCTGGCTTTGTAGGGGGGATAGTGTCCGCTCTCGATCTCCTTGCGGATGTAGTCGCCGCAAAGGGCGTCCGCCCTTCCCACAACCGCCAGCCGCAGCTCCTCCATAGTGGCGAAGTTGGAGAACACGGGCTGGGTGGAGCAGTTCAAGACTGCGGCAACCGTTCGGGCGTTGAGTGCATCCGCTCCGCTCTTTCGCACGATCTCCACGGCTGCGTTTACGATATCGTCTTTGGTAACTTTCACTTTGGGTGGCATAGGGATTGCTCCTTTATATAGTTGTTGTTATATATCAGTTGTTATTTTATCATATAAAAACGAAAAAGTCAAGAGGGGAAGCAAAATTCCGTAGGGCTCTCTCTTTTCTGCTTTCCATAAGTGATATTCTTTGCTGGCGCAAAGAGTGATATTGCCCCCTATGGGCAGTGATATTGTTCGGCTTTGCCTCACAGTGATATTCTATTCGCCCTTAAAACTCGCGAAGCGAATATCACTCGGCCGAGGCCGAATATCACTGCGTAGCAATATCACTCGCCGCAGGCGAATAGAACTGGCGTGATACTCCGTCCGGAGTATCACGCCATCGTCGGGTTGTGAGATTCGGTTTGTGCTTACTGCTTCATAGAGAAGTTCTTGCCGTCGCAAGAGATCTCAACGGAGCCGTCACGGGTGATTACGAAGTTGCCTTCCTTGATGCCTGCCTTGATCATTGCGGAAACGGTAGCGTCGGCGGGAGGATTGTTGTTGGATGCAACGATGACGCCGTACTCTGCCTTAGCTTCGGAGAGGAAGCCGGGGAGATTGTCATCATATGCGCCGAAGTTGGGAGCCATAATGCAATCAAAGTCCTTGCCCTTGATCTGGGAGGTGAGCTCCTTCAGACGCTCGCCTGCAATACGGCTGGTGAAGAGCATACTGTTGTCGCCGAAGTTCATTGCAACTGCCATAGAGTTGCCTTCATCGTTCTCGTCGTCCAGAGTGGAGTAATCCTTAGTTGCGGGATAGCAGGTGAGGGAGAGTGCGCCGAAGTTGATGGTCTTTTCAGCGGTGATCTTTTCCAGCTTGAGGTTGAAGCTGGTGAGTGCGTTTTCGAAGAGGGTATATGCGCTGCTGTCCTTTTCGTAGCCTGCGCCGTACACAGCCTTCACGGTGATGCCGGAGGAAAGGAGTGCGGGCACGCCGCCGATGCACTTCTTGGAGTAGTTGGTGAGGATGACCGCGTCAACGGTATCGATGCCCTTCTCGGTGAGGAAGGTCACTACGTCCTGATTGTGCTCTTCATCGCCGGTGTCGATGACGATGGTAGCCTTCTCGGTGCGGATAACGCTTGCCAGTGCTCTGCCCATTTTCAGGACCTTCACCTTGACTTCGCCGCTTCCGACCACGGTGTCTCCGCCGGGGGTATTGGTGTTGCCGGGCTTTTTGTCGCAGGATGCCAGGGGCAGGATGCAGGTAACTGCCAGCAGACCTGCCAGCAGGGAGGTTGCGATTTTCTTCAGATTCATAATAATTTCCGTCCTTTCGGTGAGTTGTAGATATTATAACAGAATATTCTGAACACTATGTGAACAATATGGTAGTTTTGTAAAATTATTTTTCAAAAATGTGTCGAAAGACGCTCCGCGGACCGCCGAGGACGTAGCAGAAGCCGCAAACCGATGTCTGCAGCAGACGTTTGAAGGTGCACGATACAACCAATCGGTAGTCGAATCACCTCGCTCCATCTCCCCCATCGGGGGATAGAGAATCGGTTTTCGCTACAGAAGCTGCGATTCCAAAAAAACCGACCCATACGGGTCGGTTCTTATCCGCTTAGTTCAGCTTTTCTTCGATCATACCCAGCGCATCGGGGAGGAAGTCCGCCGATACCGTTTCGATGGCGCCGCCGTCGCAGAGGGTAGCGAGGCCGGGATCGATGGGCAGTCTGCCTAAGATGGGCAGATTGTAGGTTGCGGCAACATTCTCCAGATGGCTGTCGCCGTAGATCTTGTGCTGCTTGCCGCAATCGGGGCATACGAAGTAAGAGAAGTTCTCTACCAAGCCGAGGATGGGCACGTTCATCATCCGCGCCATGTTCACTGCCTTCTCCACGATCATAGACACCAGCTCCTGAGGAGAGGTGACGATGACGATGCCGTCAATGGGGAGCGACTGGAACACGGTCAGGGCAACGTCGCCGGTTCCGGGAGGCATATCCACGTACATATAGTCCACGTCTCCCCAGCGAACGTCGGTCCAGAACTGCTTGACTGCACCTGCAATCACGGGGCCGCGCCATACTACGGGCATAGTTTCGTCCTGCAAAAGGAGATTGATACTCATCAGCTTGATGCCGGTGGAGGTGGTGAGGGGGAGCATTCCCTGCTCGTCGCCGTACACCTCGCCCTTGCCGCCGAAGATTTTGGGAATGGAGGGGCCGGTAATGTCTGCGTCCAGCACGGCAACCTCTTTGCCTGCTCTGCGGGTGGCAACTGCCATCAGGGAGGTAACCAGCGATTTGCCTACGCCGCCCTTACCGCTGACGACGCCGATGATTTTCTTGACCCGTGCGTCGGGATTGGCCGCTTCGATGAGGCTCTGCTTGCTGCGGGAGGAGCAGTTTGCCGAGCAGGAAGAGCAATCGTGAGTGCATCCTTCGGGGGTCTGATTCTGTTTGTCTGCCATAAAATGTATCCTTTATATATCCTTTCCAATGATTTGGATCGCTCTGCCGCTTTTCCTGATAGCGGGCGCGATCACTGTTTCATATTTGTGTTCGCTAAATGTAACCGCCCATTATTCGGCGGGGGAGTCGGTTTCACCCGGCTCGGGTTCGGGCTCCAGCCCTAACAGCACTGCCATCGTGTGCAGGGTGGGAAGGGGAGCGGAGGAGGTATACACGGCTGCCACCATCTGATTGGCGTGATCCACGAATACGCCGCTGGGGTCGAACTGCGGATCGGAAAGCGCTTCCTCGTACACCAACATCTGTTCGTTGAGCTGACGCCGAGCGTTTTCCTTCAGCATCACCAGAGTTTGTTTGCCGTTAAAGTAAATCTTCTGTGCGGTCAAATAGGTGATGGCAAAATCGGCAGGCTCGGTTCGCAGGAATTTGCGGAGGAAGAAGATGTCCTCGCCGCCCGTGTTGGGGATGTCGGTGGTCATCATCCCTCGCACTTCCATACTGAACAGAGAAAGATTCTCTGCTGTGACCTTGGTGCGCATCTGCTGCCACATAGCTGCCGCAAATCGGATATGCGCATTGATCTGCCCTTCCACCGGATCGGCGTAACGGGTATAGGTGAGGAAATCAATGGCGCCGGTAGCTCCCAGCGTATGATTGCCTGCCCCCAGCCCGCCCATGGACTCGGGGAGCGTCAGGGGGATATTGCCGATGGTTTTGATCAGATCGGACAGCTGCTCGGCATCTAAATTCACCGAATAATCGATGGGGATTTGGAAACCGGTGGACAGAAGGTTGCGCAGGGCGTTCACGCCTGCCTGCATAGCCGTGAGAGAGGTGCTTCCCTCTTTCACCTGTTCCACCCGATAGGCGTTGCCGTAATGTCCTTGCAGATTGTCTCCCACCGCGTGGATGAAGAGATCGGTGGGAATTTCCAGCCAGTGGATCTTCCCCTCTGCGGTGTCAAGGGTAAGGAGCGCGATGCCGGTGAGCTGATCTGCATTTTTCAGCTGAGTGGTAAGCAGAACGGTATAGGTTCGCTTGGTACGCGCAGGAAATTCGTCCTCCACCTCCACGGGGGTCTCCTCTTCCACCGTTGGCTCGGGGAAGCGCTGATCCAGCTCATCCTCGATGCGGGCGCAGCCCACAAGAGGAAGGAGACAGAGGAGCATCAGCAATGCCGCCAGCATTGCCGAGATGTGTTTTCTCATAACAGAAACCTCATTTTCGGAGATTTTAGCAATTTTGGGTATACTTTACATTGTAGTATATCACGGATGCGCAGGAAAGTCAAGTCGAAACCATAACGAAATCGTGAATTTACTATGAAAGAAGGGAGAGGACGGTGCAGCGAGGTGAAATGGGTTCGAACGGTGGGGGTCGGGACGTCGAGGACGCCGCCCCCTACCGATATTCGGGACAGCTGTGCACCGGTGTAGCAAACGAAATATCGAACAGCACGGGAGGACCAAGGCCCTCCCCTACCGCGTTTGTGCCGTTATCACCGTCGCAAGCGAAGCGTCGTGAGCGCCCTCATAGGGAGGGGGACAATAGATTTGTAAACCATGTCCTTGCACACTTTGTAAACCATCTTATTACACTAAACAGTTTCCCCTCCCGCATCGGGCGCCCCGCAATCGACGGGCATTTTTACTTTGCCATTGCCTTCAGCGCGGCGATGGCATCGGAGAGACCGCCCACTCCGTCGATGAGCCCCGCTTCCACCGCTTCCCTGCCCTCTAAGATGGAGCCCACGTCGGTGGCCATCTCCTCGGTGCGCATCAGCAGACCGTTGAACTGCTCCTTGGTAATGTTGGAATGCGCCACCACGAAATCGGTGATCCGATTCTGCATACGGGAGAAGTAGCGATAGGTCTGGGGTGCACCGACCAACGTTCCGCTGATCCGCACGGGATGGACGGTCATAGTGGCAGAGGGAACGATGAAGGAGCGCTTTGCCGACACCGCCAGCGGTACACCGATGGAGTGGCCTCCCCCCAGCACCAGCGAGACGGTGGGCTTTTTCATAGATGCGATAAGCTCGGCAATGGCAAGCCCTGCCTCCACGTCACCGCCCACGGTATTCAGCAGAAAGAGCAGACCGCCCACCCGATCGTCCTCTTCCGCATCCACCAAAAGGGGGAGCAGATGCTCGTATTTGGTGGATTTTTGAGTATCGGGTAGGATGGAATGCCCCTCCACCTGCCCGATGATGGCGATACAGCGGATAGATACCCCTTCCGACTCCACGGTTACGCTTCCGCAATCGTCGGGTTTAGCGTTCTGACTGTTGGAATTGCCCCCATTTTGAGCGTTGCATTCGCCGGTTTCGTTGTTTTCGGTAAAATCCTTGAAAAACATAGTGTCTCCTCTTTACTTTTGCAAAAAATTGTGCTATAATAATAGGTACAAACTCAGTATGACTAATTTTTGCCGTACTATACATCAGATTTGGAGGATTTACTAATGGATTTTATCGTTGAAACTTCTGCACGTCACATTCATCTGTCTACCGCACACATCGAGGCGCTCTTCGGCGCAGGTGCTGTTCTGCATAACAAAAAGGATCTGTCCCAGCCCGGTCAGTTCGCTTGCGAAGAAAAGGTTCAGCTGGTTGGCCCCAAGGGCAGCCTGATGGTTTCCGTTCTGGGTCCCGCTCGTAAGGACACGCAGGTTGAGCTTTCCTTCACCGACGCCCGTACTCTGGGTCTGAAGGACGTTCCCGTTCGGGAGAGCGGCGACGTTGCAGGCACTCCCGGCATCAAGCTGGTTGGCCCTGCAGGCGAGGTTGATCTGGCACAGGGCGTGCTCATCGCAAAGCGCCACATCCATATGACCACCGCTGACGCTGCTGCTTTCGGCGTTGCTGACAAGGACATCGTTTCGGTAAAGCTGGACACCGCTCGTCCCCTGATCTTCGGTGACGTGGTGGTTCGTGTCTCCGATAGCTACGCTCTGGCTATGCACATCGACACCGACGAGGCCAACGCCGCTTGTGCATTTGGTGTTTGCAAGGGTAGTATCGTAAAGTAAGATTGCTTGTGCTCTTTCAGAGGAACAAATTCCTCCCTTTGGTCGGAATTTGAATTTATCTGAGGAGGGAAGAACCATCTCAGACGCCGAAGTTTCTTCCCTCCTCAGACTCCACCCAACTCCTTGG
>JAFTMF010000132.1 GCA_017452565.1 Clostridia bacterium | reverse complement strand
TATCACAAAGGCTTCCACTTTCCCGTCATGGACAGACAGCAACTCGCGCACCTCTTGATCCCGATCGCTGGATGAAATGGTGATCGTTTTATCGAAAACAAAGAGCCCGTACTGCGCAAACAGTTCGTTGATCTCTCGCCCTATAAGCTCACACAGCGACTCGTCACGATCCCAATAGATACGCCAAGAGGTGGACAGTACGATCTTGGCACCGGTCCGGTCTACGATCTCTTTGAGCAGCGGAAGGCGAGTGACGTCTATATTGTTGGTATCGCCGGGCGCGCGCTCCCGATCGTAGCGGACCGAATTGAGCACGCCGTCAAAATCCAAGAAGATGACTTTCATACGGCAGCCTCACTTCTTTGTCTCAGGCTTGATAAACTCCTGCCCGGAGGACAGCAGTGCCTCTGCCATTGCCTTGGCACGCTGTTCGGCGGAAGCATCTTCCGAAACTACGTCAACCCAACGGAATAATTGCTTTTGAGCGTCTACGATTCGTATGTGAGTATTGATATACTCTTCAGCAGCTTCATAATACGTCTCTGCATCCACTTCTTCACCGTTTACTACATAAATTGCTCGCGCTACACCCTCTTCGATTCCGTAATCATCTGTGGAATAAGTGAATTGCAGGATGTATTGATCGTCATATTGATTTTGCTCTTTATTGTATTCAATTCGTGACACGTGATGATGCTGTGTAGCATAACCGGCTTGGGTGCGGAATTTCACCATCAAGCGAATGGTGTCATCTGCGGGATTGTAATAATAATCCCAAGTTTCCACTAGTCCACCATCCAAATCCCCCAAACGTTCTCCGGTAAGCAGATCATAAACTAAATAGTAGACGTTGCAGGCCGATCCACCGGGATTTGCTAAAATAATCTCGGGCGTGCCGTCCAGATTCAGATCCATCAAGGAAACCGCATAGCTTCCGGAATACGGATCACTGTAGTCTATCTCGGGAAAGTTATGTGGAGTCACCTTCGCCAAAAATGCTTCCAGCGGTGCCCGCCAGGACTCCTTGGTTTTATCGGAGACGAATTCTACCGATTTCTCCGAGGTCAAGTGCACAACCTTTTGGGATGTTTGAGTCTGCTTAGAGGCGTCATCGTCCTCCTCGTCCTCATATCCCAGCCACTCGTCGTTCTGCTGACAGCCTGCCAACATCCATACTGCCAACACTATTGCCAGCGATTTGATCAGTGCGTTTCTTTTATGCTTCATTGTCTTCTACCACCTTTACTCTGATCGCAAGTGCTTTATTTTTGAATGCTGCCTCAACGCCGTAGATTCTCAGCATATACTCGGCAATCTTTCCGGGCGAGGTTTTGGCAAATCCCAACGTAGTAGGACTAAAATCCTCCACCAGCTCGTCAAAGCCGGGATAGACGTGCATCCCCAGTACCTTGGTTTGGAGTTTTTGGTCTTCTGCGCCGTCGCAGGTGAACTCGATGGTATCTCCCACGTGAATCTTCCGCCGCTTTTCGTCAAACAGCCTCATTTCGACGGTTTTACTACCATCTGCGATATGATCGAAGTGCTCCTTTTGCAGTTTCATTGCGTGGGTACGGGGAGCGGGGATTTCGTCCTCCACAACCAGCACGTTCACCTGTCTGCTGACGATGGTCAGACCGTCGATGGCGATCATCTGCTTACCGTAGAAGGGATCGTGGCAATGGGTGGAGCGCTGTTCGTCAAACTGATATGCATAATGAGCTCCGCGATGACCGCATACGATGGTTTTTCCGGGCAAGGTCATCTTCTGCTCATACACCTGAGTCCAGCCGGTAAAGCGGGCGCGATACCACGACGTCACAGATGCGGTACGCCAATCCGCACGCTTTTTGTATTCTCCCCACTCATACTGAAGGGGAATCCACCCGTGGGTAAACACGTACTTTTCGGTTTCGAAAAAGTCCACCATCCCGCCGATGAACTCCATCAGCTCTTCTTTGACAGCGGCATTCATAGTCATTTTGCCCATTCTGTCAATATTGGATGCACCGAAGAATTCTTCCAGCGTATTGACGGTACCGTTGCGCACCTCCAATGCGCTGATAGAGCCACGCAACATTGCCTGCTCCAACATATCCTCGTGATTGCCGCGGATCAGTACCTTGTTGGGAATGCTTCGAAGATAATCAAGCACAGCGCGGTTTTCAACGCCTCTATCAAAGCAGTCACCGCAGCAAACCAACAGATGGTCGGGGTTCTGAGGGTCAAATCCTGCATCCTGCAATGCTTTTTTCAAAATGGTTGCGTGACCGTGAATATCGGATACTACAAATAATTTTTTCAATTCAATCCCTCTTTTCTGTTTTCGTTCTGTGAATCAATGGAGATTTACTTCAGCAAATGAACATTGCATCGCCGAAGGAGAAGAAGCGGTAACGCTCTCGGATAGCTTCTTCGTACGCCTTCATCATCAGCTCGCGGGAGGAGAGCGCCGACACCAGCATCAGCAAGGTGGATTCGGGCAAGTGGAAATTGGTAATCAGTGCATCTACCGCCTTGAAGCGATAGCCGGGGTAGATGAAGATCTGGGTATCGTCGTGCATGGCGTGGACGATGCCGTCATCATCCGATGCGCTTTCCAGCACACGGCTGGAGGTGGTGCCAACCGCTACGATACGGCCGCCGTTTTTGCGGGCGTTGTTGATGATCTCGGCGCTTTCCTCGCTCACCGAGAAGTATTCGCTGTGCATCAGATGCTCGTCGATGCGCTCTACCTTTACGGGACGGAAGGTACCCAGTCCCACGTGGAGCATCACAGGAGCAATCTGCACGCCCTTGGCCTTGATCTGCTCCAGCAGTTCGGGGGTGAAGTGGAGACCTGCCGTAGGGGCAGCGGCAGAGCCGCGCTCGTTGGCATAGACAGTCTGATACTGATCGTTATCCGCAAGAGGCTTGGTGATGTAGGGGGGAAGAGGCATTTTGCCGATGCGATCCAGGATGGTGTAAATGTCACCTTGGGATTTATCGTAGGTAAAGTGGAGAATACGGTTACCGCCGTCCACTACGTCTATTACCTCTGCACAGAGCAGGCCGTCCCCGAATACAATGGTAGTGCCCACTTTGGCGCGTCTGCCGGGACGGGTCAGGGCTTCCCAAGTGTCCAGCTCGATCTGACGGAGGAGGAGCACCTCCATATCAATGCCGGAATCGGACTTTTTACCGATCATACGGGCAGGGATTACCTTGGAATCGTTGATGACCAGCACGTCGCCGGGACTTAGATAGTCGATAATCTCCCGGAAGATATGATGGGTTAGTTCCCCGCTCTTTCGATCGGTCACCAAGAGGCGGCAACCGTCCCGCTCTGCAGAGGGTTCCTGCGCGATCAACTCCTCGGGGAGATCGTACCAGAAATCGTGAACGGTGAGATTTGTTTGACTTTTATTGTTGGAAATCATAAAAACTCCTTGACAAAAAAACACATTTGTGATACTATAATGATGTATGAGTAGGTTTGACTGCAATGCTTTTATTGTAGCACATTCCCAATGAAATTGCAATGTTTTTGCAGAATCTTTTTTCGAGACATTGTTCTCACTCTGATATGAAGGAACGGTCAGTATTTATGAAGAAAACCATTTTTACCGGCAGCGCAGTTGCCATTATTACCCCTTTCAAAGACGGAACCGTTGACTGGGACGCTCTGGGCGATCTCATCGAATTCCAAATTGCTAACCACACCGATGCTATCGTCATTTGCGGCACCACCGGCGAAAGCTCCACCCTCACCGATGAAGAGCATCGCGGCTGTATCGAATATGCGATCAAGAAGGTTGCAGGCAGAGTTCCCGTAATCGCAGGCACCGGCAGCAACGATACTGCTTATGCCGTTGAGCTGTCCAAGTTTGCTTGCGATGCAGGCGCAGACGGTCTTCTGCTGGTTACCCCTTACTATAACAAGGCTACTGTTAAAGGACTGATTGCCCACTACAAAGCAATCAACGATGCTGTTACCTGCCCCTGCATTATCTACAACGTTCCTTCCCGTACCGGTTGCAACGTAACCATCCCCGTTTACAAGGCGCTGATGGACTGCGAGAATATGGTTGCCATCAAGGAAGCTTCCGGCAACATCTCTCAGATCGCTGAGATTTTGGCTACTTGCGGTGATCGCTACGACGTTTACAGCGGCAACGACGATCAGATCGTTCCCATCCTCTCTCTGGGCGGCAAGGGCGTTATCTCCGTACTGGCAAATCCTATGCCGAAGGAGACTCACGATATCTGCCAGCTCTACTTTGACGGTAAAGTGAAGGAATCTGCTGCCCTCCAGCTGAAGCTGATTCCCTTCTGCAAGGCACTGTTCTGTGAAGTGAACCCCATCCCCGTAAAGACCGCTATGGCCGCTATGGGCTACGGTTCCGACGAGCTGAGACTTCCCCTCTGCCCGATGGAAGACGCAAACCGCGAAAAGCTGCTGGCTGAGATGAAAAAGCTGGCTCTGATCTGAGGCAAATAGTCCTTGGATAGACTAACCCAATGAACATTTTCTAAGGCGGCAATTTCTTGCCGCCTTGGTCATATCTATACTGATTTCAAAAGGAGCATTCAAATGAATCCGATTCGTATTATTTTCTGCGGCGCTAACGGCCGTATGGGACGAGCTACCGCTGAACTGATCCGTGCAAACGATAAATATACCCTTGCTGCCGGCGTGGACATCACCGGCGAAGGTGCCGAGGCAATCGGTGCACCGGTGTACAAGCACATTGCCGAGGTAACCGAGACTGCCGACGTGATCGTGGATTTCTCCCATCACTCTGCTCTGCCCGAGTTGCTGGATTACGCTAAGGAAAAGCAGATGCCCATCGTAGTCTGCACCACCGGTCACACCCCTGAGGAAAATGCGATGATGCAAGCGGCATCCGCTACCGTGCCCGTGTTTTTCTCCCGCAATATGTCGGTTGGCATCAACCTTCTGATCTCTCTCTGCCGCAAGGCTTCGGCTATGCTGGGCGACGATTTCGATATCGAGATCGTGGAGGCACATCACCACAACAAGCTGGACGCACCCAGCGGTACTGCTCTGATGATTGCCGACGCTATCGCAGAAGAGGTTCCCTATGATCCCGTTTATACTTACGATCGCCACGCTGTCCGTCAGAAGAGAGCGAAGGAAGAGATCGGCATTCACGCCATCCGCGGTGGCTCCATCGTGGGCGAGCACAGCGTGATCTTCGCAGGTGCGGAGGAAGTGGTTACCATCTCTCATTCTGCAGGCTCCCGCTCTGTCTTTGCCAGCGGTGCGCTCCGTGCGGCGGCTTACGTCATCGGCAAGCCCGCAGGAATGTACAATATGAACGACGTGGTTGCGGAGATTGAAGAATAACGCAAAAAGCCTCGGTTAGTCGGGCTCGTAATAAGGATGTTATCCAAACCAACCGATTGAGAGAAGCAAAAGCCATAGTACAGAATTCATACGAGTTCTGTACTATGGCTTTTCTTTATTATAAATAATGTCTATAAACAATATAATCAAAGTTGAGTTCGGTAATTTATGAATTATTTCAACTTAACTCGGCACAATTCTACAACACTCTATTGAAAACACAAGAAAATGTGATATAATAGCTTTGGAGATTTTATATTTTAAAATAAAGGAAGTAGGAGATGAGTATGAGAATTTTTTTGAGTAGTGAAGCTGAACATCTTGCAGATGAGATTATTTCTCCTTTAAGAGCACAAGTGACAAAACAAATTAATTTATTACTGACTAATAGTGAAGAAAACTATTATGGAGAAGATATTTCGATTCT
>JAFTMF010000015.1 GCA_017452565.1 Clostridia bacterium | reverse complement strand
GGTGAAGTCTACCGTCAGACCGTCTTGGGTATAGATCTCCTTTGCCGCCGTCTGCCCTTTGGCGGTGCGCTTGAGGATGGCCTCCACTCGCAGCATCAGCTCCTTGGGGGAGAAGGGCTTGACCACGTAATCGTCCACGCCCAGCTGGAAGCCGCCGATGCGATCGTACTCCTCGCCTCTTGCGGAGAGCATAATAATGGGCACGTCCCCCGCCTTGCGGATCTCTCTGCAGGCGGACAGACCGTCCAGTACGGGCATCATAATGTCCATAATAATCAGATCGAAGGACTCCTTGCGACAGAGCTCCAGCGCCTCCATACCGTTGGCGGCCTCGGATGTCGTATGCCCTTCGAATTCCGCATATTTTCGGATGAGGGTGCGGATTTTGTCCTCGTCATCTACGATAAGTATTTTTGCCATAGCTTTGAAATGATCTGCCGTATAAAAGGACGGCAACCTCCGGGTAGATTTGGGGAAAGCCGACAAGTACTTGTCGGCTTTCGGAAAGGTGCAAATTGTATTAGGCGCCTTGCTGACCCAAAATGATGTTCAGCACGATGGTCTTGCTCTGGTTGCGCTGGATGGTCACCTCGATGGTGTCGCCGGCAGAATAGCTGGACAGAGCGCTTTGCACGTCGGCCAAGGAGGAGATTTCGGTAGTGCCCACGTACAGGACGCGGTCACCGAACTTCAGCTCATCGCTGCCCTCGGCATAGCCTGCCACACGGGAAGCGTCGTTGATATAAACGCCGGGAACGATCTGGGTGCGCTCACGGCCCCAAATGTCGCGGTAAGTGGTGGTGGCGTATTCCTTCAGCTTGGGATAGTATTCCTCGTTGAAGATATAGGAGGAGTTGGACGGGTTCACGGCAACCACCTCAACGCCCAGTCTGGGTCTTCCGTTGACGTAGCCCTTCTCGATGAGCTGATTGCAGACCTCCAGTACGGTGTTGATGGGAATGGCAAAGCCGATGCCCTCCACGCTGTCGCCGGTGGACTTGGCGTTCACGATGCCGATCAGCGAGCCGTTGGCGTCAAAGAGACCGCCGCCCGAGTTGCCGTGGTTCACCGATGCGTCGATCTGAATCAGGGTCATCGTCTGTCCCTCGATGGTGATGGCACGAGCCAAGCAGGAGAGAATGCCGCGGGATACGGTGTTGGACAGCACGCCCAGCGGGTTGCCGATGGCAAGCACCGTTTCAGCCAGCACTAAATCACTGCCGCGGGCGGTGATAGCAGGCAGCTTGGTTGCCTGAATCCGCAGAACCGCAAGGTCTGTGCGCACGTCGGTGCCAACCACCTCGGCAAAATAAGAGGTGCCGTCGGCAAGGGTCACGCGGATGATGGAGAATCCGTCGATGACGTGGTTGCAGGTGACGATATAGCCGTCCGCAGTCCAGATAACCCCCGAGCCCGCACCGCTGGCGGTGTTGGACTGTACGGCAGATTCGCTGGCGAAGGTGTCGATGACCACCACCGAGTTCACGGCGGCAGCAGCTGCCTTGGAGAGATCGTTCTCGGAGATGGGAGAATTGTTAACGTTCACCACGGTATTGGTGATCACGGGAACGTGGTTACCGGGATTGGTGGTAACGGCGGGAGGATTGCCGCCGCCTGCCATCAGTGCACCGCCCATCAGGCCCATTAGCGTGCTGATGACCAGTACCAGCGCCGCAATGCAGATGAAGAGCGGCACACGGTTCTTCTTCCGCTGGAGCTTGACCTCGGCTTGGGGATCGGTGTAAGAGTAGGTGTAACGGCCGCTGACGCTGTCATAGGAAACCTCATACTCGCTTTTGGGAGGAGCAATGGGAGCGGCAGGCGCATTCAAAGGTGCGGTGCTGTCAGTGGGAGCGCCGGCCGCAGTGTCCGAGGGCTTGACGGCTTCCGCAGAAGCGGAAGGCTCGACGGAAGGCGCATCCACGGGAGAGGGAGCGACTTCGGGAATATTGGATCCGGAATCAACGGGAAGCCCGGTTTGATCCCGTTCGTTTTCGTTCAGGGGAAACATTGCAAATCATCCTTTCACAGATTGTAAGTATAGTGTACCCGCCCAATGTGACGGTTATATGAAGATTTTGAAAAATAGAACTGAATCTGTTGGGCGGTAGAATAGAAAGATAGGTAATGGCGGGGGAGATTGAAAAATCAAAATCCCCGAACACGGCAATATGCTACCGTGTCCGGGGAATGGATAGCGGGATCAGATCTTCTTAAAAGCGTATACAGTGGTCTGGCTGTACTCGTCGCCTGCCTTCAGAACAGGGGAGGGGAACGCCTTTTGGTTGGGGGAGTCGGGGATCCGATTGCATTCCAGGGCAACGGCTTCGTTCTTCTGCTGAGGAATGGTACCGAAGAAGGGATTTTCGGCAGTCATAAAGTTGCCGGTGTACATCTGGATACCGCCCTCGGTGGTGGAGACCTTCATCTCGATGCCGCTCTTGGGGGAGGAGATGGTAGCAATCCACTGGGGGAACTTCAGTTCAGCGCCGCCGTCACGGACGAAGCAGTGGTCATAGCCGCCACCAACAGCGATCTGCGGATGGCTGTCTGCAATATCCTGACCGATGGTCTTGGGGGTGCGGAAATCGAAAGGAGTACCGGTAACGTCTTCCAGATTGCCGAAGGGGATCAGCAGATCGTCTACGGGAACGAAGTGATCACAGTTCAGTTGAAGGGTTTGATCCAGAATGGTGGAGCCAACGCCACCCAGAGAGAAGTAAGCGTGGTTGGTCAGGTTGATCACGGTATCGGCATCGCTGACAGCGCTGTAAGAGATGGTCAGCGCAGAATTCTTCAGCATATATGTAACCAAGATCCGCAGGTTGCCGGGATAGCCTTCTTCGCCATCGGGGGAGCGGAGCTTCAGGGTCAGCAGATCTGCGCCCTCTTCGTCGCTGGTAGCCGAAACGGTATCCCACAGACGGTCGGAGTAACCTACGTTACCGCCGTGCAGGTGTGCTCTGCCGGTCTCGTTGTTGGCCAGCTGATAGGTTTTGCCGTGGAGAGTGAACTGTGCTTTGGCGATACGGTTGGCGTAACGGCCAACGATAGAGCCGTGATAATCGTGGTCAGCCAGATAGCCTTCCAAGGTGTCAAAGCCGCAGACAACGCTGGTGTTGTCGAAGATAATTTTGGTGATACGAGCGCCGTATTCGGTGATGGAAACGGAAATACCGTCTTGGGTCATGGTAAACAGATTAACATCCTTACCGTCGAGGGTACCGAACAGGGATTTGGTAATACTCATTTGAAAACCTCCGTGGAACGGGAGGGAGAACTTATCTCTCTCGAACCGAATTATAGTTACATCTATTATACCCGAAAAGATGGCTTCTGTCAATCGTTCTTTGGAAAAAAATCACTGCATATACTAAAAAAGATCGTTGGAGAGGAGTATTTTTATGAAAAATGGGGAGAAAAACACCGATTGCCCGTCATCGGCAGGGGTGGGACGCTATCGGAAGGAGTGGGCGGTGGCGGTGTTCAGCCTGCTGATGGCAACCGCCCTGCCTGCGCTGGCGGCAATGGTGGCAGGAATTTCGGTCCGATCAGGCACCGATGGTCTGACCGAACAGACAACGGTCTGCCTTTGCCGCCACGATACCGAAGTGCGGGAGGAGCTGACCTTCGGGCGCATCCTTGCGCTTTCTCTTGCCGCCACCAATGCTTCGGACACTCCTGCCGCATCCTTGGAGGCACAAGCCATCCTGCTCCGCTCCCGTGGCGTGTGGTGGATGAATTATTGCGGCAGCGTGGAGGAGAAGAGTAGTAATTGGGATGAATTTTCGGGGAATCGGGAGGAAGATGGCAGTCGGCGGGAGGATGCGTCCGCAAACGTAGCGTCGGATGGCGGCAAAAGTGACCGAAATGGAGCGCCAGTGGAGGAAAGTGGCAGAAAAGGGCAGAAAGTGGCAGAGAAGGGGGACGGCGCCCCGATAGTCCTTTGCGACAGCCCGGTGCACGGTCTGCCCTATCTGTCCTACGACGAGCTGGTGTCGCTCTGGGGGGAGTCGGAAACCGATGCACGGATAGCCGCAGCCCAGCAGGCGGTGAAGGTGACCCGAGGGCAGGTGCTGTGCTACGAGGGGGAGGTAGTGCCTGCCATCCTGCACCACTCCTCCGGGGGCGTGACCCGATCGGTGGAGCGATTACCTTGGCTGGCGGCAGTAGCCACTCCCGAGGTGGGGAGCGAGTCGGTTTGCACCTACTCAGCCGAGGAAGCAAGGAACGCTCTTGCCGCCGGATTCGGTCTGTTGTTGCCTGCCGATCCGCTGCAGTGGGAGCTGACCCTGCAAAGCGATGCCGAGGGCAGAGCAGAGTGGGTGACGGTGGCAGGAGAGCGTCTGCCAGGCACCGCCTTTGCCGAGGCGCTGAGACTTCCGTCTGTTGCATTTTCGGTACAGGTGAGCAACGATACCCTGATTTTTACCTGCACAGGAGCGGGGAGCGGTTGCGGACTCTCTCGTGCAGGTGCCGCTATCTACGCTGCAGGAGGGCTGACCTGCGGAGAGATTTTGGCGCACTATTACCCTGATTGCACCGTCGGAGTGATGGGCGGGTGAGAAAGGGAAGGCAGGCAAAACAATCAAACAAAAAAGTCATAATAAAATGAGCGGTTTGTGTTATTGCACAAAAGAGCCCTCCCCTCTGGGTGAGGGGAGTCGCCAAGCGACGGGAGAGGTATTCGTAGTATTTTGTGCGGCAGACCTCTTCCGTCACGCCTACGTAATAGTTGCGCAAAGCGCAACTATAGCCACTCTTCCGTGCAGTTTCGCTATGCGGAACTACAAGGAGCCTGCGTGACTAAATCATAGCACATTGGCTTAAAAAATGCATACTTTTTTGTGCTCGCGCTCTCCTTCAGTCGCCTTGCGGCGACAGCTCCCTCCCGGAGGGAGCCTCGGGTTTGTGCAACTTTTCAAACATCTTCT
>JAFTMF010000014.1 GCA_017452565.1 Clostridia bacterium | reverse complement strand
GTCGCGCTTATTAGAAGTTCTTGAAGTCCGGAAACTTCTTTCAAGAAGTTTCCGGTGGGGTCAAGGGGCAACGCCCCTTGTTACTTCGCAACCGAGGTGATGATCTCAGCGTTGCCTTCTACCTTGACTTCGCCCAGACCTGCGGGGAGGAAGTAGCTGTCGCCCTTCTTCATAGGCTCGCCGCCAACGGTGCCTTCACCGGAGAGGCAGAGCACGTGCATAAAGCTGCCCTGCACGTTCAGGGTAACCTCGCCAACGTGGCGCTCTACTGCAAAATACTTGCAGTTTGCCAGCGCACCGTCATACTTGCCGTCGGAGAAGCGGATTGCGTCGATCTCTTCCTCGGTGTAGTCGATGATAACGTCCAGCGCCTTTTCCACGTGGAGGGGACGGAGCTGTCCGTCCTTGCCGCGGCGGTTGTAATCGTAAACGCGGTAGGTGACGTTAGAGGACTGTTGAATCTCGGCAATCAGGATGCCTGCGCCGATGGCGTGTACGCAGCCTGCGGGGATGAAGAAAACGTCACCGGGATGCACGTCCACGTAGTGGAGGTACTGCTCCAGCGTGCCGTCCTTGGCAGCAGCGGCGAAGGTTTCCTTGTTGTAATTTTCCAAACCGTACACCAGCTGAGCACCGGGCTCTGCGTCTACGATGTACCACATCTCAGTTTTGCCGTACTCGCCTTCGTTTGCCTGTGCGTATGCATCGTCGGGGTGAACCTGGATGGACAGCTTATCGCAAGCGTCGATGAGCTTGGTCAGAAGTGGGAAGCCTTTGGCGGCATCGTCCAAATAGTCCGCAAGGGTCATACCGGCGTGAGGACCGTTTTCAATGGTATTCATACCGTCGTAGCGAGCGGTAAGCTCCCAGCTCTCGGCAACCTTATCCAGATCGCAAACCTTGCCGAATTCGGACTTCAGCTTGGTGCCGCCCCAGATGATCTCTTTGCAGACGGGGGAGAGCTTCAGAGGATATTTCTTGAGTTCCATATAAAATCTCCTTTTCGGATGAATTCGTTGTATAAACTCTATTATAGCAGACAATAATGGATTTGTAAATCTTTTGAAAGGAGATTTTTGAAAAAAATGAGCCAAAATTTTGAGAATCAGAACAAGCAGACCAACCAAAACGGAGGAAATCAGAATATGCAGAGTGCAAAAAACAACACCAACAACAAAATGAGCAACTCTCAGAACTCTCAGAACAGCCAGAACTCTTCCAACAACGCAAACGACACCTATTATTCCAACAACAGCTCCCAGAACAAGTCTCAGAATAACTCTCAGAACAACACTCAGAACAAGTCCAATAACAGCACCAACAATTCTCAGAACTGCCGCTGAGTGAAATCCGCAAAAGCTCCTGCCCGAAAGGGCAGGAGCTTTTTGGGTTCAATGAAGCGCTGTCAACAAATATTTACAAAACGTTCACTTTTCGGTTACTGTCTTGTTCTTTTCTTCCATTATAATGATAAAACAAAATGGATCATTGGATGCAAAACCGATCATTGGGAGATGCTATGTTTGGCTACGTAAAACCCCTTCCGGGGGAACTGAAGGTAAAGGAATACGAATACTACAAAGCTGCTTATTGCGGACTTTGTAGGGCGCTGAAGAAGAAAAGCCCTATTCTGCCTTTTACTCTCTCCTATGATTTCGTCTTTTTGGCACTGCTGAAAATGGCGCTGGCAGGGGAGATCCCGCCCATCGAAAAGATCCGTTGCATTGCCCATCCGCTGCGCAAGCGGCCGGCGCTCAAGCCCACTCCCACAATGGAGCGAACCGCTTCGGCAGCGGCGCTGTTGGTTTACTACAACGTCAAAGACGATTATGCCGATCACAAAGGCATCCGCAAGCTGGGAGCAGGATTTCTCCTTCCGATGGTGGGACGAATCCGCAAGAAAAATATCTCCGACGGCAAGCTGGACGGTGTGATTGCCGATGCGCTGGAGCTGATTTCCCGGGACGAAAAGGCGGGCGCACCCTCGCCCTACGCCTGTGCTGAGACTTTCGGTTATCTGTTGGGCGCAGTCTTTGCAGATGGAGCAGAGGAAGCCCATCGGACCCCCCTCTTTCAGATCGGACGGCGCATCGGACGGTGGATTTATCTGCTGGACGCTGCCGACGATGCAGAAAAGGATGCGAAAAAGAAGAATTACAATCCCTTCGTCACGGGCGGTGACTATCTCCGAGAGGATTTTGCCGAGAATATGGAGATTGCGCTGAACTGCGAGCTCTATGAAGCGGCCAAGGAGCTTGAAAAACTCCCCATCACCGATCCGGGCTTGCAAAACATTCTTACCAATATCCTCTACTTGGGAATGCCCGCCACTGCCGAGAAGGCGTTGCATCGTTGCAAAGACGGTTGCAAGAGGAACGACGCTACCGAGCCGGCTGACCGATGACTGCAGGAGGTTTCTATGGAATATACCTACGAACTACTGGAAGCCCGTGATCGGTATGCCGTCGGGCAATACGAGGAAGCGCTGGAAGCGTTGGAAAAAATCCCCGATTCTGAGCGGAATGCGGCGTGGTACGCTTTTCGTGCGGAGATCGAGGACAAATTGGAGCGCTACTACGATGCGCTTCATTCCTTGCGTGTTGCCATCGAATTGGAACCAAAGAATAAAGTTTATAAAGAGCAGCTGAAGGACTACCGCAAAAAGCTGAAAAAGCAGGGAGTGCCCGTGGAAGCCAAGGGCACGGAAAAAATCACCTTGGGCATGGCGGCAGGTTTTGCTTCGGTTTGCGACAGCTTCAAAAGCAAGGACTGTTCCGGATGCTGTGAAGGTTGCAGCGAGGGATGCTGTGAAGTTTGCGGCGAAGGATGCTGCGAGGCCCTCGGCGAAGCCGGCTGCGACGGCTGTGACTGTGACTGCGATTGCAGTTGATTTTACGATACATTGACCATCCTTCCCGAAGGGGAAGATTGAAAGGACTATTACCCTATGAACGATCCCTATAAAGTGCTGGGCGTTTCCCGCGATGCTACGGATGAGGAAATCAAAAAAGCCTACCGAGAGCTGGCGCGGAAGTACCACCCCGACAACTATGCCAATAACCCTCTTGCCGATCTGGTGCAGGAGAAGATGAAGGAAATCAACGAAGCCTACGATCAGATTCAGAAGATGCGTGCAGGCACAGGCAATGCCGGCCGAAGCTATTCCGGCAATCCGGAGGCTGATTATTCTTCAGAGCTTCTGCGCATCCGAGGTCTGGTAAATGGCGGTCGCTACTCCGAGGCGGACATCAGCCTGGACAGTCTGCCAAACTCTGCCCGCAACGCTGAATGGAATTTCCTCAAAGGCTGTGTACTGGCCAGAAGAGGCGCCTACTACGAAGCTATGCGCTATTTTGAAACGGCCTGCTATCTGGATCCCCAAAATTTCGAGTACCGCCGGGCGCTGGATGAGCTTCGCTCCCGCAGTGCTTCCCATAGTCAGCCCTACCGTACCACTCAGTCGGACGGTCTGTGCGGATTGTGCGCTACCTTGTGGTGTGCCGATTGCTGTTGCGATTGCATGGGCGGCGACCTGATCCGTTGCTGCTAAGGAGGCCCTCGTGAGAAAATCTACCCGTAACACCCGCATCCTTGCGCTGTCCGCGATGTTCACGGCGCTGGGAGTGGCGATCCTCTATCTGGGCTGCTTCATCGAGGTAATGGAGCTCACCGTAGCGGCGGTGGCTGCAATCCTGATTTTGCTGGCAGTGATCGAGATGGGGCAGGGCAAAGCCGCTCTGATTTGGCTGGCAACCTCTATTTTGGCCTTTTTATTGCTCCCTACCAAATATATTGCGCTGGAATATGCTTGCTTCATCGGTTGCTACCCCTTAGTGAAGGCAGTGACCGAGCGATTTCCCAAAGTGCTTGCTTGGACGGTGAAGATTGTCTTCGTCAATCTGGCGTTGGGATTGCTGATCGTAGCGGGGCATTATATCTTCGGCTATCCCGTGGAATCGGTTTGGCTGGTGGTGGCAACCTTCCTGCTGGCCACCTTTACCGGCGTGATTTTTGATATTGCGCTGTCCCGACTGGTGACCCTGTACTTAGTTCGACTGCGCCGCACCCTGCGCATCGACCGCCTGCTGAAATAAAGAAAACCGAATGTTGACTTGAGTCAACATTCGGTTTTTTGTTTCGTTTTGTATCAGTTCACACCGAAGAACTGACCTACGATCAGCTTCTTAGCCTCATCCGCGGAGCTGTTTTCCAGCGCTGCGGAGATGTTCGCCTTGTTTTCGTCGGTGAGCTTTTCACGTACGCCGTAATCTCTGTTGTCCTGATTGAGATTCTTCAGCATTTCCATTGCCAGCTTGGAGGACAGGAAGGTGTCAACCGTCTTTTCCTCGCTAACCTCTTCAAAGACGTTGTCGGACTTGGAATCGGTGATGTCACGGAATGCCTGCACGGCGTCTGCCTCTGCCTCCACGTCCTCAGCACCTTCTGCACAAACGGCGGTGAGAGCCTTCATACTATCGTCCAGAATCTGCTGCTTGGTGTCATCGTCCAGATTCTCCCGATTATCTAAGAAGTGTTCGCTTGCAATGCCGGACAGCGCATCGGCATCCTTGGGAGAGGTATCGTTGAGCAGAACGTCCAGCGAGGAGACCAGCTTCTCGTTCTCACGACCCTTGGCGGTGGTATCCTCCAGTGCATCGCTCATAATGACCACGTTCTGTGCGGAATTCATCAGTTTTTCTGCAGATTCGCTCTCTACGATGGCATCGCCCAAGGATTCGATAAGTGCGCTGTTCTGATTGGAGCCGCCTGCGGAGGTAACTGCCATTACAACGTCCTTGTACTGATTACCGAAGAGCACGCTATCCTTGAGAGAGTCCAGCGCCTTACCGGCGGAAACCATCTCGTAATCGGCCAGCTTCTTATCGTCGCCTTCCATAGATTTGGTGAAGGTGGAGATGTTGTCGGCAACGCTGCAAAGACGGTCGGCTTCCTCCAGAATCTGCTCCTCGGAAAGGGAAGCAATATCGGCATCGGAATAAACGGGATCGGCACCGATGCTCTTGAAAATGAACTCGGTACCCAAATTGATCAAGGGAATCAGCAGCGACTTGGTGTGATCGTTATCGTATAGGATTCCGAAGGCTTCCCGCATCGTCTTGCGATCGGTGAGATCGGCAGGATTGGGATTTTGGTTGTCCTCGGCCAGCATTTTCAGAATCGGGCTCTCTGCCAGCACCTGAGCGAGATCGCCCAGCGTCTGCAGGTCAGCGGCAAGGGCGTCGGGAGTCATATCGGTCAAAATACTTGCCAGTTCTTCATTCAGCGCCTGCTTACTTACCGAGGGTTCGGGCTTGGAGTTTTTCTCCATCTGCTCACCGGCATATCCTGCCCCCCAAGTACCTACCGCCAGCATAAAGTCACTGCGGGAAATGGTTTCGACGGCCTTGGAAAGCTGCAGAGCATCCTCTTTTTCCAGCGTTCCGCTCTCGCTGACGTGGAGTGCGGCCGGAAGGGCTTGGCACAGCGAATCAGTGATGGTGTTCATTTCCTTAGTCAAGTTGATGGAGCCAAACTCGGTGGAAATGGTGGTCAAAGGTTCGAATACGGTCTTACCGGTGAAGAAATCGGGAACAGAGAAGAGGGGGGCGTTGGTAACAGTCTCTGTATATTCACTGATCTCGTCGGCATATTCGGTTGCTTCTCCTACGTTTTCTTCTGCCAAAACGCCGGTAATGCGTCCGACAGCATCGCCACCGCGGGTCACGATTCCGGTGATGGGCATTGCCAGTACGCTGAAGAAGAGCAGAGAGGCAAGCACACCGCAAAGTGCACCGCTGCCGCTCCACAGCAGCCGACCCAAAACGGTATGACTGGCAAACAGCGGCTTTTGAGGCAGAACTTTTTCAATCAACTTCTGCGGAATGAGCATCAGCAGCCGTATGATGATGAAGATCAGCCCAAAAGCAATCAGCAGTGCAACGGCAGCTGCAATCTGCGATACCAGATCGACGATGGCATCCTGCCCTTGCATAGTCTCGGGGAGCACGTTGTTTTGCAGGATGTTGGACAAAATATCTGCCAGTACGCCTCTTAGGCAGATAGTGATAATCAGGGAGATAATTACCGACAGTATCACAGCTCCCATCTTCACTCCGGAACGAAATGCTCCCTTGCGCATTCCGCCAAACAGACCGCCCAGCGCAATAGGGATCAGGATCACAAGGGATGCGACCCAGCAAATCAATGAAACGGACATTATAAGCCTCCAATCAATATGATTTTATGGAAATACATCTCAATCATAGCACTTTTATTGTTTTTTGTCAAGATATTCCCGAAAAAAGACTGCTATTGCGGTGGAAAGATCACTGCAAGGGCTGTATGTCCTCTATAGAAACGTTGCGGATCAGCGCATAGGGGCCGCCCTTGCCGAATACACGGACACGGATATTGGCGTATCCCTTACGCAATTTTCGGCGGGATCCGCTGATGGCCAACATCTCGATGCGCTCCAGATCAATCCAAGCGGAGGTGCGGTAAAAGCCGCCTTTTGAAAGGATTACCAGCGGAGGAGTGTTTCTGTTTTGCAGACAGAAGTAGGCGTTTTGATACTCCAGCACTACCGAGGCAGTTACCGCCAGCAGCGAAAGAGCGGCGGCGATCAGCCAAGGCCAGCCGAAGATCCACGTACCTGCAAGGCAAGCGAGGGGGAGCGAAAACTTCCACGAAAAGAAGTTGTACCCCAGCGACCGTCTGCAGACGGGGAGCGGATCTTGTACTACCGCAGGGAAGAGCAGTTCCAGCGAGGACTCCAGCCGGGATGCCTTGATGAAGGGAAGCAGAACCTTTGCCTTGAGAAACAGAGGATTGTGTCCTACTGCCCGCACTCGCAGCTGGCCGTAGCCGAAGATGCGCATCAAAGGCGGTTGACGGTATTCCACAATGGCAATACGCCGTGCGTCCAGATAGATCCGCCGATGGATCAGCAGACCGTACTCGAAATAGAGCAAATCTCCCCGTCTTGCGGCGGTATAGCGGTAGTATTTGATGAATTCCACGAGAAAGCCGCCGGTGAACGCCCAAATCCAGATCAGCACCGTGGGCAAGCCCAGCGACAGCACCAGCGTGCCTGCTACGATCATATGGCGAAAGACGAAATCTGCCAGCGCGTTGGCTTTCTCGGAGTCGATAAAGTCGCTGCCCATCAAGAACACGGTGCCCCAAATGAGGGCGAGCAGGAACAGATACCAAATGAGCTTGGTGCTCAGCGCCGATTTCTTCAGCAGATCACGGGTGGGAATCCGCACGGCGCATCCCTTTGCCGCCTCGCTGTCGGACAGCCGCTCCATCAGCTTGTCGGCAATGGCAATAGGAAGCCCGAAGAGCGTAAACACGTTACCCGCAAAGGTAAGGGTAAGATTGCAACGTCCGAAGGCGGAGAGAATGGGATCGGTCTCGGACATCAGCATTTCGATCTTATCCATAGAAATCACAGTGGAGCGGGAGAGGATGAAATTGCGATCAATCTCAATGCGATCCTCATAAAAGCGATAGCTCCAGATGAAGAAGGCAGCACTCCAAAGAGGTGCTGCCTTGTTGTCGGAAAATTTGGGTAAAGAAATCATTTCAGTTCAATAACGGTCACGCCCAGATCGCCCTCGCCGTAGTTTCCGTAGCGATAAGAAGCGATGCGGGGATCGGTTTGGAAGACAGCCCACAGTGCTTTTCGCAGTGCGCCGGTGCCCTTACCGTGGATGATGCGGACGGTGTGAACGCCTGCCATCTTGGCGGTATCCAGATAGCGGTCTACGGTGAAGCAGCCATCGTCGCCGTTCATACCGCGGATATCCAGCTCGGTGGAGAAATCCTTGATCATACCGGAGGTCTTGCCTGCAGAACCCGATGCGGAGGGCCGTTTTTTCTCTTTCTT
>JAFTMF010000131.1 GCA_017452565.1 Clostridia bacterium | reverse complement strand
TCATACAGTATGTGCAGATCCATAAAGCACCTCCTCGAAAAAATGGGGGATATGCCACAGCAGATCCCCCGGGGTGGCATCAGCGGATGCCGTATTTTTCAATCACGTAGTCCATGTCCTTGTCGCCGCGGCCGGAAAGGTTGATTAAGATCGAGCCATGCTCCATAGTTTTGGCGAGCTTCATGCCGAAAGCAACGGCGTGGGAGCTTTCAATGGCGGGAATGATGCACTCCATACGGGAAAGCTTGAAGAATGCGTCGATGGTCTCTTCATCATCAATCACGTCGTATTTCACTCTGCCGATGGACTGCAGGAATGCATGCTCAGGACCGGAGGAGGGGTAGTCCAGACCGCTGGCTACCGAGTAAACGGGAGCAGGCTCGCCGTTTTCATCCTTCAGCATAATGGAGTTGAAGCCGTGCATAATGCCCTCGGTACCGTACTGGAGGGATGCAGCGTGATCGCCCAGCGCAGTGCCGCGGCCCAGAGGCTCGATGCCGTAGATGTCCACGGGATCGTTGAGGAAGCCCGAGAAGAAGCCTGCCGCATTGGAGCCGCCGCCCACGCAGGCAACGATGGCGTCGGGCAGCTCACCGGTCATCTGCACGAACTGTGCGCGTGCCTCCTCGCCTACCACGTGCTGGAAGTCACGGACCATCATGGGGAAGGGATGAGGGCCGACTACAGAGCCGATGCAGTAAACGGCATCCTTGTATTCCTTAGCGTAAGCCTCGAATGCGGCGTCTACCGCTTCCTTCAGAGTTGCCAGACCGTGGGTAACCTCTACCACGTTGGCACCCAGAATCTTCATTCTGGCCACGTTAGGCGCCTGCTTCTTGATGTCTACGGAGCCCATATAGATGTCGCACTCCATACCGAAGTAGGCGGCGGCAGTTGCCATCGCCACGCCGTGCTGACCTGCACCGGTCTCGGCGATGACCTTCTTCTTGCCCATATACTTGGCCAGCAGAACCTCGCCCATACAGTGGTTGAGCTTATGTGCGCCGGTGTGGTTCAGATCCTCCCGCTTGACGTAGAGCTGAACGTTGCCCAGCTTGGTGGACAGTCTCTCCAGATGGGAGATAGGGGTGGGTCTGCCCTGGAACTCCCGACGGATGCGGCGCAGCTCGTCGATGAATTTGCGGGATTTGCAGATGGTAAAGTAGGCCTCGGTGATTTCATCCATAGCGGCCTGCAGGTTTTCGGGGATATAAGAGCCGCCGTACTTGCCGAAGTAGCCCTTTTCATCGGGATAATTTTTCAGATAGGTGTCAAAATCAATGTTATTGAATTTCATAATAGTTCCTCCGTTTCGGTAATGCGCATAGCGCAGGGATAGTCAGATTTGAGATGGTGGATAGTGGATAAGATCACAGCGAGCGTCGCCATCGTTTGGTAAGTAGGAACATAACAGCCTCCGAAGTTGGTCTGCCAAAAACAAAAAGTCCTTGACAGAAATAGAGTTCTGTCAAGGACGAACAAATCTTTGTCCGCGGTGCCACCTTGATTTATCAGAGCCGAAAGGATCTCCGATACGCTTTTCTCGGAATACGAACATATTCCCGACCGGATCACGGCGGTCAGCCGTCGCAGACTACTGAGCGCCCCGGCAAATCTGCCATCCAAACGCTGTTCATCGCGCCCTCAGCGATCCATTTAAAACCGGACTCATTCAAGTACCGATTACACAATCTGCTTGCCATCCGCATCTCAGCGCCGCGGACTCTCTGTGGGGGCAAAATTGTTTTTACCTTCGCTTCAACGGTTTGTTTGGTTGATGGGGGTATTATAGCACACCCCGCTGTCTTTGTCAAGGGGAAACGGGAATTTTTTCGGGGAAACTTGCGGTTTTCCCCTTCTTTTACGGCTGATCGGGTGTTTCGGGAGTCTCTTCTGCGGGCGCTTCGGCAGGTGCCTCCGCAGCGGGAGCGGTCGCATCCTCTGCGACGGGAGCGGCATCGCTGACTGCATCGGAAGTGGCAGGAGCGGCGCTTGCCTGTACGGGGAAGTCGGCAGCGGTAAGGGGCGATGCAGCAGTAGCTGCAGCAGTAGTTGCAGCAGTAGCTGCTGCGGTTGCAGCTTCAGCGGCGGCTGCGGCCAGTGCCATTTTTGCCTCGTACTGAGCGGTGAGCTTTTTCCGCAGGAAGAAGTAGATCAGCGAACCGATGGGCAGAACCACGGTGAGGGTCAGCGTCTCGTTGGGGATAACCGCCTGATAGGAGGAGGGTGTCAGGAAGAGGGTGACCATAAAGCTATTGTTCACCGAGGCAGGGCCGGTGGTGAAGGAAAGAGAGAGGGAGAGCAGAATCAGAATGATCCACAGCGCCTTCTTGGCCATCTTCCGTCTGATCGCGTCAACCAGCATCCATACGGTGAAGGCCATCACCACGATGGAGATTGCCAGCAGAACGATATTTACCGTTCCCACGTTTTTGGTGGACTCGATAAACTCGGAGGAATCACGGAAGTTGATGAAGGCGATGCCCTCAACGTTCTCGGTGGTTTGCAGGGTGAGCTGACAAATTTTGCCGGTGTCCAGCTCGATCTGATAAGCGGCGGTACGGGTGGTAACGCCGTTAGTGGTGTTGATATTCCAGCCGGTCTGGGTCAGCTCGTAGGAGGTAGCCCCCTCAAAGCTCTGACGGCAGGTGTCGAAAACGGATTTTTTATCGTTGGTGAGAATCGTGGGCGCAACCGCTTGTGCAGCTGGATAATCGTTAGCCATCAGTGCGTTCACAAAGGCTTCGCACTCGGAGCGGTGCAGTCCGTTGTCAATCAGCATACTCTCGCATCCGGACAGGATGGGCAAAAGCAGTACCGCCAACAGCAAAACGACAAGGGCTTTCATAGGGGTGAGGGATGATTTTTTCATAGTGAACACTCCTTTTTTGGATTCTACTAACAGTATAGCACAAATATGCGAAAATTGCAATAGATTTCCAAGAAAATGTCACGTTGTATTATGGCGAGGGCCCACCCGTCAAAGCCCGCGTCGGGACAGCTCGGAGAGTGCATCCAGATAGACGTGGGTGATATCCGACACGCCGTCCCCCGATCGTTTGGTGAACCGATGGCGGCGCAGATCCACCTCGTCGCAATGGGAGATCCCCCGACCGGTGACTCCTCGGCAGACCCCCTTCCAATTGCTCCAACGGGTGGAGGCAGGGGACAGCAGACCGTCATTCTCCCCCTCAATCGCCCACACGGCGAGAGCGGGGAGCCACATCAGAATGTCGCCAAAGGGGTGCTTCATCGCAAAGGAGTAGCTTTGATAATACACCCGGGGATCATCGGGATTGTTTTGATTGAACACCTCGGCCGATCGGGTGCAAAGGGCGTGAAAGACGCTGTAAGAGTGGGGCTTCTTGTCCCCCAGCAGACGGAACCAGCAATCGGTGCAAAATCCGGCAAAGCGCACAAGACAATCGGGGACTCTCAGGAGCAGATCCACCGTCTTGGAGCCGTGGTGGGGAGTGCTCATAGTAGTCAGCGACGCCACCCGATCGCCCATCCCCAGCGAGGAGATGGCATAGCGTGCATCCAGCCCGCCCTTGGAATGGGCGATGATATTCACCTTTTCTGCCCCCGTCTGGGCGAGGATCTCCTCGATGCGGCGGGCAAGGTGAGCGCCATTCGTTTCGATGGAAGCGTTGCTGTCCTGATTGCCGTAGAAGAGGGTTGCGCCTGCACGCCCCAGAGCGCGGGGGATGCGTCCCCAGTAGCCGATGAGCTGATCGTCCCGGAAGCCCATCCCGTGGACCAGCAGGACGGGATAGCGAAGAGAATTATTCATAGAAAACCTCGATAGGGTAGGATTGTACGGCTATTTTATCAAATAAGGAGGGCAAGAGTCAAGCAATCAAAGCAGTCAAGGCTGTCAACTGTAGTTGACAGCCTTGAGGAGTGTACGAAATAGAATTATTAAACCGTTGTTAGCAATATTGTTCAAATTAGTGCAAACCAAAGGCTCCCTCACCTGCAGACGCTTCGCTTACTGCGGGAGCTGTCGCCGAAAGCGACTGAGGGAAATCCTATCCAAGGCTCCCTCTCCGAGGGAGCTGTCGCCGAAGGCGACTGAGGGAGTCGTCCCCCATAACAACTGAGGGAGTCGTCCCCGTGTAGCGACCATTGGAGTCGCGCCCGATCACAACAGAAGAAGTCGCAAGACTAACAAGTTTGTGCAGAAGTGCAGGCCTTGTATACTCCCCCACCCGACTTCGTCGGGAGCCCCCTCAGAGAGGGAGCCTTGGGTGCTGTGCTATTGATAGAGATAGAACGACCACACACAGTTGCTGACCTCGATGGCGGCAAATCTGCGCGTCTTTCCGTCGATGTCCGCCGTGTAAACGTCTGCATGGTCCTCCCATCCGCATTCGCGTTTCACCGCTACGTGTTCACCGGTAGATTTCCATTCGTAGTCGAAAATATTCACGCCGAACAGTATCACGTTGCCGTCTATGCCGGTGGTACGTAGCTGCCAAGATCTTTCTTTGTATAGTTTCATATGGTTCCTCCTTTTGAGTTTAGGGGTGTAGATTGAACGTGCTTCCTTATTTCAATTCGCTATTTTCCACTCATTCTCTCCGTTGAAGCATCCTATTTAAGGAATTTCTATCAAGTTCAGAACTTAGAATCATTCTAACTTCAACAGTTTCCGGTTGTATACGATTATATGAATCATATTTTTGAAGTTCTTCATAACACTCTTGAACAATTGCAGAATACTGTGACTTTAGTGTATCAAACAAGTCTTTCTCCCAAACCAATATTTTAACTATCGGCTCGCTAATAAGGAAAATATCTTTTATATTTAATCCGTATTTATTCGCCAGTCTTGATTTGATCCCATTGATTGCGTGTCCATATGCATATTCCGTCAAAGAACTATCGAAATCGTATATATACAAGTACACTTCGTCTATCATACCGCAATGAACGGAAAAGAGTTCCAGATACTGCGTTACTAACTCACAACAAAAAGCATCTCCGTCATTCAAAGGTGTAATAGGTGAATTCGTATTATAATGATATTGTGCTTTTTGGGCATATTCAATCAATACCGTCTGTTGCTCCGTTAACAAACTGCTATTTATCCGAATTCGCAAATGATACTGCCGCAATGCTC
>JAFTMF010000130.1 GCA_017452565.1 Clostridia bacterium | reverse complement strand
CTTTAAGCGGCGGCGAATCGCCTCGGGATCGGTGTCCGCACTTCCCTTTTTCGACATCATATAGTCTTTGGTTTCCGCCAGCTTCATACGATTCTTGGACTTGGCATAAAGCACACTGCCCAAATAACTGATGAAGCCCAGCAAAACCAGCGCGCTAAAACAGCAAAAAGAGAGCATTGGCCAAATATCGGTATTGTAGGTGTTAGTGGCAACAGCAGTGACTGCTCCGCCGACGTAGAGGAGCACCGTGGTGAGCACCGCCAGCACCACGCTGAGGAGAATGGTTTTTTTATTCGTTTTCATAATAGTTCACCTGATTGCAAAAGGGGCTTCCGACGGAAGCCCCTTTTTGTGTTTAGATTGGATTCACCTTAGTGAGATTCACTTATTAGTGACATTCACTTATTAGTGAATAATGCACTTTTCGGTATCCTTATCGAAGATGTGAACGCGAGATACGTCCAGAGCAATCTTGACAGCGTCACCACTTCTGGTGGTGGAACGAGGAGATACGCGAGCGGTCAGCTTCTGACCTGCGGAGGTCATGTACAGGTAGATTTCTGCACCCATCAGCTCGGTTACGTCAACGGTAGCCTCGATCACGGCGTCGGACATCTTAGCGATGGACTCTTCGTCGTCACGCAGACATTCGGGACGGATACCCATGATAACTTCCTTGCCGATGTAATCCTTCAGCTCGGGAGCGTTTGCCTTGTCAGCAGGCAGCTTAACGGTGGAAACGATGGAGGGCTGATCCTTGGTCTCTTCAGTGCACCAGGTAACGTAAACGTCGCCGCCCTTGTCAACCAGCTTAGCCTCGATGAAGTTCATCTGAGGAGTGCCGATGAAGCCTGCTACGAACAGGTTTACGGGGTAGTCGTACAGGTTCTGAGGAGTATCAACCTGCTGGATCAGACCGTCTTTCATAACTACGATACGGGTAGCCATGGTCATAGCCTCTACCTGGTCGTGGGTTACGTAGATGAAGGTGGTTTCCAGTCTCTTGTGGAGCTTGGTCAGCTCGGTTCTCATTGCTGCACGGAGCTTAGCGTCCAGGTTGGACAGAGGCTCGTCAAGCAGGAATACCTTAGGCTCACGAACGATTGCACGGCCCAGAGCAACACGCTGCTTCTGACCACCGGACAGCTGCTTAGGACGACGGTCGAGAAGGTGAGTGATGTCCAGGATCTTAGCTGCCTGTTCAACTTTTCTCTTGATTTCATCCTTGGGAACCTTACGGAGCTTCAGACCGAATGCCATGTTGTCGGCAACAGTCATATGAGGATACAGAGCGTAGTTCTGGAATACCATCGCGATATCGCGGTCCTTAGGAGCGATGTCGTTAACCAGCTTGTCGCCGATGAACAGTTCGCCTTCGGTGATCTCTTCCAGACCTGCGATCATACGCAGAGTGGTAGACTTACCACAACCGGAAGGGCCTACGAAGATGATGAATTCCTTATCCTTAACTTCGAGACAGAAGTCGGATACAGCGGTAACGCCGCCGGGGTACTTCTTGTAAATGTGTCTGAACGAAAGTCCTGCCATAAATAGCCTCCTGAATCGTTGCCCAGTGGGGCAACATAATTTTCTAATTTACTGTATATATTTTAGCACGAAATTGTGAACAAATAAAGAACACCGCCCAACAAACTTCACAGCCCGTACTTGTGCAACTTGTACAATCCATTACCATTTCTTAGTATACATACGGCAGTTTGCGGCCTGTTCACTCTAATTTATTAGAGTATTTTCCGGATATCTACGTTTTTTTGGCGAATCTGTTGACAAATCTCTCTGTTTTTCGTCATTTTCCCCATAAATCCGGCGCAGATTTTTCACACGGCGTGACTTTCCAGCAGTGCGATTTCCTCGGGAGTCAAAAAGCGCCACTCGCCGCGGGGCAAATCTGCCGGCAGTTCGATTCCGGCAAAAGAGATGCGCTCCAGGAAGGTGATTTTGTTGTCCACCGCCTCCAGCATCCGCTTGATCTGATGGTACTTCCCTTCGGTGAGCGTGATGCGGTAATAATCGCCCTCCCCTTCTCTTTCCACCTTACAAGGAGCGGTGAAATATCCGCCGATGTCAACGCCTGCTTCCAGCTTGGCAATATCCTCGTCGGACAGCGGAGAGCGGGCGGTAAAGCGATAGCACTTCTCCACGTGATGCTTGGGGGAGAGCAATCGATGGGACAGCGGGCCATTGTTGGTAAGGAGCACGAAGCCAACGGTGTACTTATCCAATCTGCCGCAGGGGAAGAGGGACAGTCTCTGCAGCTGCTCGGGCAAGAGATCAATCACCGTCACGTCGCCGTCCTCGGTGGCGGACACTACGCCCTCAGGCTTGTTCAATAATATATAGGTAAACTTCCGATAAATGATCTCTTCTCCCCGGAAGACCAAACGGTCGACCTCGGGATTGATCTGATCGGACGCAGAGCGCACCGCCTTGCCGTTGAGGAGCACTTCCCCGCGGCGCACCGCCTTGCCTGCTTCGGAGCGGGAGCAGGTTCCCGTTTCGGTTAAAAACTTATCAATTCGCATATGGGCACCTCGCTTCTGACCGTTTTTCGGTATTCGATCCGCCATATCAGATCGTTTCTATGTCATTTTACCACAGCCCGCCTTTTTTGTAAAGTCCGTTAAAAAAAGTTCACAAAGAATTTGTAATTTAATCAAAAATGCAAGTTGACAATCGACCTGCGGTATAGTAAAATAGAACTGAAATAATACAGTGTGTTTTTACTGTAAACTTGCTAAAATTCGACAAAATTGGCAAAAACTGTTTATTTATAATTCCCGCAATCATCATTGCAGAAAGGAGGCAGCCCGTGAAAAAATCAACCGCAATCCTATTGCTGCTGGCACTAATACTCACGTCTCAATTGAACCTGTCGGGCTACGCTTCCCCCACTGCCGATGCGGGAGACGGCTCCACCGTCACCGACAGTACCGTCACAGAACCTACACCCGATCCGGTGGTTGATCCCGACGCCGAGACGGTGGATCCCCCGCTAACCGAGGGTACCGGAAGCGAAGAACCGACTCCGCCCACCACTACTCCCCCCGTCACCGAGCCCCCGGTAACTACTCCTCCGGTAAACGAACCTCCCATCACAGAGCCGCCTCTGACCGAGCCTCCGATTACCGAACCGCCTATCACAGAACCGCCGGTGACCGAGCCTGCTCCGTCTGACGAAGAACTGCTTTACGATGCCCTCGCTGCTGTGATTGATGCGGGCGAAGCGTCGCTGGAGTTCTCCACCTCCGAGAAATTGTCCGACGATCTGATCCGCTACGCTTGCGTGCGCGCGCTGGAGCGGACGCCGCGATTCTTCTATCTGAACGGCATTGACGTGGTGATTACGCCGCTATCCGAGCCCGACGAGACCGGCAATCTCTACGTCTATCAGATCATCCCCGATTATCGATTCGCGCCCGGTGAGGAGCTGGACACCGCCAAGGCTTTTGTAAAAGCCGAAACCGACAAAATCATCGCCGCCATCCCCGAGGGTATCGGCGATCTGGAGAAGATCCTCTTCCTCCACGATTACCTTTGCACCCATTTTGCTTATGACGGCGTCCATTCTGACAGCAATCTCTATCTCATTTTGGAACACGGTCACGGCGTATGCCAAGCCTACGTATATCTCTACGCCTACCTGCTGGATGCGCTGTCCATCCCCAACGATTTTGCCATCAGCCAAGAGATGAACCACATCTGGAATCTGGTGCAGGTTGAGGGCGAGTGGTATCACGTGGATCTGACTTGGGACGATCCCGCTACCGATCAACCAGGCCGCGCTCTGCACACAAATTTCCTGCGCAGCGATAAGGGAATTGCCGAAACCGGCCATATCAACTGGGAAGCCCCCTACGTTTGCTCCTCCGATCTCTACGAAAAATCCTTCCTCTACGATCTTACCGGTGCGGTACTCTTTACCCCTTACGGTGCATACGGTCTGAGTATTAGCCAGCGTCATCTGATGCGGTTGGACTTCAATCTGCTGGATGCCACTCCGATGGCCGATCTGACCCAGCTTCGCTGGCCGGTTTGGGAGAAACCGGGCAGTCTGTGGAAAGAACAATATGTCAATCTCTACAGCGACGGATTTATGATTTACTTCAACGGCCCCGATACCATCTGGAGCTTTGATCCCGAGCTGGAGGAGCTGGCGCTGCTTCACACCTTTGATCCTTCGAAAGGGTATCTCTACTCCCTTAGCGGAGAGGGACATCAGCTGACCTGCACCATCAGCACCGAACCCGGTGCGATGGATGGAACGGTGCTCTTCACTACCCCTCACGTCTACCGATCGGAAGGCGGATTCTTCTTCTCCACCCACACTTGCGTGGTGTGCGACCACTCCGAAGCCTATCTGTCCCCCAGACACGATGATTTTATCACCGCTTGTCTTTCCGTCCGAATGGGCAGCGAGTTTTCCCACGATCTGCGTCTGCTGCTTTTGGTGGATCAGGAGATGTTAGAAGAATCTCCGCCCCTTACCGTACGGCTGACTCTCAATTCCGTCTACGGTGAGCGATCGGTCACCACCGTGATTTCGGAGAAGGACTTCGGACTGTTTCTGGTGTACGATAAAGTCAACGCAGGCGGACGGGATTATGGCGTCGCCTACGGCTACGATATGCTGGGACTGATCATCCGCAGTTTGGAAAACGGCAGCTATGACAGCGTAACGGTCACCGTGATGGCGGAAGAGATAGAAATTTACAGTTCTACAATATCCGCAAGCCTCCTCTTCCCCTCCCCCGATCTGCCGCCCGTCACCGGCGAAGTACCCACTACCGGTGAGATTCCTACCACCGGCGAGGTTCCCATTACCGGTGAAATTCCTACTACCGGCGAAACGCCCGTAATCGAGACGCCTCCCGCAACTGCGGAGACGCCGGCAAAGGATGAGATAACCGATCCTATCCCCCAATAACGAACACTATAGCAAAAAACGGAGCAACCTTGCGGTTGCTCCGTTTTTTGATTCTACGCTCCGATTACAGAGCAGATTCAACAGAATTATTTCTTCTTTTTCAGCACTACGATCACTACTACAACTGCTACTGCCAGCACAGCTACTACAGCGATCACGATGGGAACTACGGGAGA
Source organism: Clostridia bacterium (assembly GCA_017452565.1). Taxonomy (GTDB): domain Bacteria; phylum Bacillota; class Clostridia; order Oscillospirales; family CAG-272; genus CAKSQF01. Next base: position 8,765 of record JAFTMF010000130.1, on the reverse strand, counting down.
GTCCTCGGTGTCATCTGCACCGATGGTATCGGTTGCGGGAGTATCGTTGGTGGGCTTATCGGTGGTAGGTTTGTCAGTGGTAGGCTTGTCGGTGGTAGGAGTATCGGTAGGCTCCTCGGTCTTGGGAGGATCTACGGGATCTTCGGTCTTGGGAGGATCTACGGGAGCCTCGCTTGCGTTGTTCACGGGAACCAGAGAGCTCAGAGAAGAACCGCCGCAACGTGCCAGGAAGCCATAACGAGAACCGGTGAGAGGAGTTTCATCGGTGTAGGATACGGTTGCATCATGGCCTTCGATAGAACCGTTGATTTCCAACTTACCATCAACCATCTTGAAGGTTGCGGTAATGGTTGCGGACTCTCTGCCCTTGTAGAGGTAACCGTCAGCGATCTTAGCTTCTGCCAAAACGGTGAGTTTGTCCTCGTGAACAATGGTACCGCCCTTAGCCAAAACCAGCTTAGTGGTTGCACCCTGCTCAACGTGATCGTCATCGATTCTGCCCTGAGATACGAACAGTACGTAATACTCGGAAGTATATCTGGAATCCTTCCAAACGGTAACATTCTTATCAGCATCCATACCAAACAGGATACCGGTGCGGAAGTTATCCACTGCGTTGGTATTACCGGGAGTTACGGTAGCAGTCAGAGAACCGTTGGTCAGAGGCAGCTCGTCATTATCAATCACGAAGGTGGTAGCCCAAGTATCGTGAACCAGTTTGTCATCAGAAACGGTGACCTTGGAACCGTCGTTCATCCAAGGGCCGCCGGAGTAGTAACCGGTCAGGGTCTTGTCGCCAACCTTTGCGAAAGGAAGCTCGATGCCACCCTTGATTCCTTCATTGGAGGGCTCTGCGGTGGTGATTTCGATCTTGGAGAAGTTAATGTTTTTGCCACCAGCACGAACGCCTACACGGGTACCGGTGAGAGGCTTTGCATCACAGTAGTCGTAAACTAACTTTCCATTGCCCCACATTTCGATGTGACCATTGCCGCTCCAAACCACCTTGATATCCACGGTGGCATTATCACCATAGCCGGGACAAGGCATGGACTTCATCCAGCACCAACCCAGTCCTTCGCCGGTCTTGGCAAGAATAAGCTCGCCGCCGTTGTTGAGGAACAGGAAGTAGTACTGTACCTTATCTTCCCAGAAATCCATAGAATCGCCGGTCAGACCGAATACGATACCGTTGTCGCCGCCCTTGGTCAGAGTCGCTTCAATAGTACCTGCCTTGAATTTCTGATCGAATACGAAGATCGAACTGTTAGCATCGTTCTTGAGGCCGTTTTCGTCATTCACCCAGGTCTTGGTGCCAACAGGCGCACCGGTCATAACCTGGCCATCCATTTTAGCAACGGGAACTTCGGGGTTCTTGGGAACAGGATAACCTGCTACGATCGAGGTATAGGTAGTGCTATCCTTCTGGGCACGAACGCCATAAAGGGAACCGGAGGGGATGGGCTTTGCACCGTCATCGGTGTAATCTACCTTCAGCTCGCCGTTGAGGTAGCACTTTACATGACCCTCGTTGTCCCATTCAGCAGCAATGGTAACGCCATCGGCAATGCTGGCGAGACCGGAAGGAACATTACAACCGGGAGCTTCATACCAACCAATACCGTCACCGCATTTTGCAAGACGGAAATTCAGGTTCTCATCGATGAACAGGAAGTAATACTGCGCACCGTTTTCCCAGAAGTTCATGTTATCAACATTCTTGGTCAAGGCAAAAACGATACCTTCGCATCCCTTGTCTGCATCGGCACGGCTCATTTCAACTTCCAGACGGCCAATGGGCATCTCGTCATCAAATATGAAGATGCAACCATTACGTCCGGGAGCAGGCTGCATCTTGTTTTCATCAACGATCCAGCGTTTGTTCCAAGGTTCGGGAGATTCTGCTGTTTTACCGGAAAGAACGGTGCCGTCAGTTTTCTGCGCGATCGGAACCGGACCATCGGCAATTTCTTCTGCAGACACTGCGAATACGGGAAGCAAGCAAGCCAGCATCGCAGCTGTCAACAAAATAGAGAGAAGTTTTTTCATACTTTTCCTCCAAAAAAATTTATTTGCAGAAGAAAACGCCATTTTCCTCTGCCTTTATGTAAATATTAACATAAATCCGAGATAATGTCAAGCAACATTCGTTCATTTGTCACAATTCATCAACAGTTTCGTCATACCTCACAATTTCAGAGGGATTATTGATTATTTCAGATTAATTTTTTGTGCACAATTTCAGCGACAGCAAAAAAGATCCTACCCTTTCGGGTAGGATCTTGGAGCGTTATTAGAATTCGCGCTTCTTGGTAACGATCACGCCGGTACCAATTACTGCCAGAACTGCCAGTGCAACTGCTACGGTTGCAGCATCGCCGGTAGGAGCGGGAGTAGCGGGAGTCTTAACGGGAATCTCTTCGCCGGTGCGGAGAGTTTCGCCGCAATCCTTACATACGGTGTCGCCGGTGTAACCCTTTTCGGTCTCGGTAGCTTCCTTTGCACCAACAACTTCGGTGTTAGCGTGTGCACAGTAGTTGTTTACAGGAACCAGAGACTTGTACTCGGAACCGCCGCAACGAGCACCTACGCCGTAACGGGTACCGGTGAGAGGATTCGCATCGGTGTACTCAATCAGCTGAACGCCGTTAGCATAACCCTTGATGGTCAGGGAGCCATCTTCGTTAGCCTTGAACTCAGCCTTGATTTCAACGAAATCAACTGCGATATCGTAGTTCTCAACAACGCCTTCAGAAACCTGGAGATCTTCCAGTCTGTCGTCTTCATTGAAGATACCGGTCTTGGAGAGGATCAGCTTCTTGTTCTGGTCAACGAACAGAACGTATGCCTTAGGAGAGTATGCAGAACGCTTCCACAGAGTAACGTTCTTGGTAGCTTCGATACCGAAGAAGATACCGGTCAGCCAGTTAGCGCCCTTGTCGCCGGTGTTACCAGCGCGAACGGAAGAGGTCAGAGAGCCATCGATCAGAGGCAGCTCGTCGTTATCGATAACGAAAGTGGTAGCCCAGGTATCCTGAACCAGAGAAGTATCGGTAACAGTGATCTTGGAACCGTCATTTCTCCAAGGACCGCCGGAGTAGTAACCGGTCAGGGCCTTGTCGCCAACCTTAGCGAAAGGAAGCTCGATGCCTCCCTTGATACCCTCGTTAGAAGGTTCTGCGGTAGTAACATTAATGTTGGTAAAGGTAACGTTGTCATTGGCAGCGCGCACGCCCCAACGAGTACCGGTGAGGGGGTTCGCATCACAGTAATCGTACGCCAGAACGCCATTTGCCCACATTTCGATGTGGCCTTTACCGCTGTATACAACCTTCAGATCGATCTCAGTGCATTCGTTCCACTTGGGGCAGTCCATAGACTTCATCCAGCACCAGCCCAGACCATCACCGGTCTTCGCCAGAATGATTTCACCGGTCTTGTTATTGATAAACAGGAAGTAATACTGAACGCCGCCCTCCCAGAAATCCATGGAATCGCCGGTCAGACCGAAGATAATACCGTGGTCATGACCATCGTTATCACTTGGATGCTTAGTCATAGTGACTTCAATGGTACCTGCTTTGAACTCCTGATCAAATACAAAGATGGAGCCGTGCTCATTGTTTTTCAGACCGTTTTCGTCGTTTGTCCAAGCCTTGCCGCCATGAGCAGTAGCACCGGTAGCAACCTTGCCATCCACTTTCGCAACGGGAACTTCGGGGTTTGCTGCAGATACTGCGAATACGGGAAGCATGCAAGCCAGCATAGCAACCGTCAGCAGTACAGAGAGAAGTTTTTTCATACTTTTCCTCCAAAAAAATATATTTGCATAAGAAAACGCCATTTTCCTCTGCCTTTATGTAAATATTAACACAAATCCGAGAAATTGTCAAGCGCCATTCATTAATTTGTAACAATTCATCAACAGTTTCGTCATACCAAACAATTTTATTACTATATATGATATTTTTAATACTTGTTTTTTGTGCATTTTTCAATTTATTTAGGGTTAGTAATTTCCATAGCAAAAAAGATCCTACCCTTTCGGGTAGGATCTTGGAGCGTTATTAGAATTCGCGCTTCTTGGTAACAACTACTGCGGTACCGATCACTGCAAGGATAGCCAGTGCGGACGCAACAGCAGCAACGTCGCCGGTAGGAGCGGGCTTAACGGGCTCGGTTGCAGGAGGATTCAGCTTAGGAATGGTAGTACCAACTTCCAGGGTCTCGCCGCAATCGGAGCATACCTTGTCGCCGGTGTAGCCTTCTGCTTCAACAGTAGCGTCTACCTTACCGGTGATTTCGGTGTTAGCGTGTTCACATACAGCTGCCTCATCTACAACTGCTACGTCGCTCATAACGAAGTTAGGAGTCTTGGAAGCAATTGCATAGCCGGTACCGGTCAGAGGATTAGGATCAGTCCAGTTGATTACTTCGGTGCCGTCGACGGTCACAACGATGGTACCGGTAGCGGGATCGTAGCTTGCAGAAACGGTGTATTCCTTACCAACCTCAAGGTTCAGTGCGCCGGACTCTTTAGCCCAGCCGCCCCAGCCGCCCTGGTTCTTTTCGATGGCAGCAGTGCCGTCGGTTCTTATGTCAATCAGGTAGTAGAAGTCGCCGCCTTCGGTTACCTTGCCGTCGCCGTTCTTATCGGCAATCGCAAAGAGGAAGCCGTTGTCGCCGCCGTGGTCAGGGCCCCACTTGCAGAACTCGTTAAAGGTGTACTTACCGGTAACGGTAACCTTCTTATCAGAGTTGCCCAGTGCGTAGGAAGCGAATCTTGCATTGCCGTAGCCTTCTTCGGGGGTAGCAATGTTCAGGGTGTACTTGTTGCCTTCCACAGTCCACTTAGCGTTGTTTTCAGCATTTGCTACGTCGATGCTGCCGCTGCCGAGGGTGTTCACAACGGGAGTGGTGGTATCAACTGCTACGTTAGAGAAGGTAACCTTGGGACCTGCCTTGGAAGCCAGACCGAAGCCGGTAGCGTTCGCCCAAGGATTGGAATCAGCGTATTCCAGAACCAAGTTGTCGTTTGCGTAGATCTTGATGTAGCCGTTCTTGAAGCTTACCTTCAGAGTGAAGGTGTCGCCGGGATTGAAGCCGGTGTGACCCTCTTTAGCCCAGCCGCCCCAGCCTTTGTCATTCCGTTCAATACCGATCTGGCCTCCCCAAATGAAGCATACCAGATAGTACTGGTCCTGTGCTTCTCTGATCTGGCCGTCGGCGTTAACGTCATTTACACCAAACAGATAAGCCTGCTGAGCGCCATCAACGATGGTGATTTCAGAAGACAGAGTAACCTCTGCATTCTTACCCAGCTCATAGTAATCGAAGTAGTCGTTGCCATTTTGGTGGTTTTCCACAGAATACTCGGTGTCACTCACCTTAGTCCAAGTACCCATTACTGCATCTGCAGATACAGCAAAGGCAGACATAGTTACCAGCATAGCAACCGTCAGCAGTACAGAAAGAAGTTTTTTCATACTTTTCCTCCAAAAAAATATATTTGCAGAAGAAAACGTCATTTTCCTCTGCTATTATGTAAATATTAACACAAACCCGAGAAAATGTCAAGCAACATTCATTGTTTTGTAACAATTCATCAACAGTTTCGTTATACTGAACAACTTCTTGGCCGTTTTTGCCATTTGTTTCGCCCTCTTTTTGTGCACTTTACCATTCGCGGCAAAAAACAAGTCTCCGATCCCGGAGACTTGTTCTCTATGCGATAATATCCGATTTATTATACAATATACGGTTTACTTTTTAGGCAGCTCTACAGCGCCCTCCAGCATATCGGTTTCGGTGATCATGCCGCCCTCCAGACGGAAGGTCTTGATCTCGAAGGGAGCAAAATCCGCCTCGAAGGATGCGCCTGCCACTGGGATCTCCACCTTGGCTTTGGCGGCGACACCCTGACACTCGAACAGACGGAGGATATAGACACTCTCGCTCCGCTCACTCTGCTTGAAGCAGGAGAGAGCGACGTTCTCACAATCTACCGTCACCAGCGGTGCGGGCTTAGTCCCCTGCCCCGAGGGACAGAATGCCAGCGCATAGGCGCGCTGATTGAAGATGGCAGCCGCACGGTCGATGCGGGAGAGGACGTCTTCACGCTTGCCTGCTTCGAAGCGGAAACGGTAACGACGCTCACCCTGATCCATTCTCTGCTGATACATCAGCTCGTGGAAGGGCTCGCCCCAAGCGGATCTGCCCGCACCGTAGCCTGCCGAACGAACCAGGGAAAGTCCTGCCTCGCCCGCGTAGCAATGAGAGCCGTACACGCCGTCGTCGATGATGGCAAGGGCGTACTCACCGTCGGTGACCGCCTGCCAATACTGGGCAAGGACCTCCCAATAGTCTGCACGAAGCTTTTCTCTGCCAAAGATGGTCTGTCCCTGATACTCGCTGTCCTCGCCGTCCAACGTGGTAGGCACCATCAGCTTCAGCCGTTTCTCGCTCTCGGCGTAGAAGACCTTGATCTCCATCTCCAGCACGCCGGAGAGTTTGTTCACCAGATAGCGCACCAACATACGGGAGAGATTGTACTGCAGATCGGCTTCCACCACCAAGTGCACGTCACCGTCGTCGGTGACACGGACGGGGGAAACGAGGCTTCCCTTCACACCTGCAAAATCGGTGGCCTGACCGGGAGTCATTGGGGTGAAGCTGCCGATGGGAGTTCTGGGATTGAAGAAGGGTCTGCCATCCCAGCAGTTGAAGGCATCTGCAAAAACGTCCACGGACAGGGCGCCATGCTTGAAGAATTCCTTGCCGTCTACGATGTAGCTATCCACTAAACCGGTACGGGGATTGATGCTCACGCTGCCCTTGGCGGTTTCAATGTGGATGCCGCGGTAGGGACGGCGCTGACCGTCGGGACCTCGCCCAAACAGAGGAAGAGGATCGGGGGTGGGACGCTTTTCGATGACCTCGAAGAAGACGTCGAAGCGGGTTACCGATGCAGGCGGCAGAGGATACTGGAAGACCACCCGCTTGCACCAGTCCATATAGAAGTTAGCGGTTTCCTTTGCCGATTGCGAGGGCACACGCTGGCCGTCCAGATAGACGATGGGATTGGAGAATTCCTTATGCCACAACTGCTTCGGGAGCAAAAACTCCACGTCGATGGGCTGATCGTAGGTGAAAGGGTGAGGGTTGTACACCAGAATCGGCACGGAGTTGCCGTCCCGGATCTTCTCCTGCCCTGCGGAAAGTGCGAGGAAGTATTTCGCCTTCAGCTGGTTCATAATCTCCAGACCGTGATCCAGCATACGAATGATGTCCTCCTCAACCGGCTGAATGCAGGAGCCGGGGAGGGAATCGTGGAACTCGGAGAAGAGGAGATCCCGCCAAGCGTCGTCGATCTTCTGCTTCTCATAGGTAGACAGCCCTGCCAGAGCGGCGTGGGATGCCATCTTTTCCACCATAATCAGATCGTTTTCCAATCTGCGGTGCATCTGCTTGATGCGGATGATGGAGGTATAGCAGCCCTGCATAATGTGGTTGAGGCCGCGATCCACCACGGGGATCTTGTCACGGTCAACGGTGGCAAAGTAATCGTCGGGGGTGGAGTGGAGGATGTCGGCACCCTCCTCCATCATCTTGGCAAGATCGTTCAGATCCTTGCGGGAGGGGCCGCCGCCGTGGTTGCCCACGCCCCAAAGGAAGAGACCGTTTTCGTTTTCGCTCCACTTTTCGTTGAACTTCTGCACTTCCTCGGCTGCGGTGCCGAAGACAGAGTTATAGCCACGGTCGGAGCGGTGAACGATGACCTCGGAGCCGTCGTAGCCCTTCCAAAGGAAGTCCTCGCTGTCGAAATCGTAATTGCCTCTGCCGGGACGGATGTTGACGTAGTATTTGTAGCCGCACTTCTCCAGCATCTGCACCAAACCTTGGGCGTGGCCGAAGGAGTCGAAGTTGACAGCGGTAATCGGCACTTCGCCGAATTTATCGTAGAAGTAGATGCGTCCGCGGAGCACCTGACGGAAGATAGATTCGCCCGAGGGGATGTTGCAATCGGGCTGGAGAAACCAACCGCCTACGATCTTCCATCTGCCGTCGGCAACCTGCCGTTTGATCCGCTCGAAGAGGGCGGGCTCGTGCTCTTCCACCCACTGGTAGAGGAGGGATTCGTTGTGATTGAAGATGAAATCGGGGTATTCGTCCACGAAATCCGCAGCGGCGCGGAAGGTGGACAGTCCCTCGGCAAGTCCCGACTCCCATTGCCACAGCCATACGGGATCGAGGTGAGCGTTACAGAACAGATGTGTTTTCATAGCGGTACTCCTTTGATGGATGAGCGATACCGACTGGGTCGGTATGGCACTTTTCTTTACTATACCATAAATTAGATGGATTGTCAATTCTATTTGTACCACCTCGCTTGCCCATCCTACAAAAAATCCACCCCTTGGCGTACCTGCGATAAAGCAGGTTCATATATCAAACCCAATACCGCCGAAAGTGATTAGTGTTACTTTCGGCGGTATTGTTATTTTTTGCAGATGATTTGACCACAAGTCAAATTAGCGGAAACTACATTTCCAGCACACTCAATTGTTTTAGCTTCAATTTTATAGCAATCAGTTATATTGTTGCAAGTAACTTTCTGAGCATTTAATTCTTTAACTTCGATATTTCCATTGGACTTGACATCACCGTTAATAGAGCTACTATGTATGCTCTGATGACAGACAACGTCACCGTTAATGGAACTGTCAGATATAATGTGTCCGTAAACCTCTACATTAAAATACTGT
>JAFTMF010000129.1 GCA_017452565.1 Clostridia bacterium | reverse complement strand
CTTGACCTTCATCAGACGGGTGGTATTGCCGCGCTCGTTTTCCTCCAGCTTCATCTTGATAGAGCGGATGGTTTCCTGATACTGATGAATCATAATATACTCCAGCGCATTGACACGGCGACGGGTCTTTTCGATCTCCTCCGCCAGCATTTGAGCGCCTTTTTCCAGCTCTGCCAGACGCACCAGATCGGGGAGCAGATCGGACAGCTCCTCCACGGCGGCATCCAGTTCACCGGAGGTGAAGGCGAAACCGTAATTGTAGCTGGCACCGCTCTCACCCGTTTCCTCGAAATGGAAGACGGGAACGTTGACGCTCATCACATTTTGGGAGGTCACCGACAGCGCACCTTCGTGTCGGGGGAGCATCAGTGCTTCCTCCAGCATTTTTGGCGAGGATACCGCAGCCGCCACCGAGAAGGAGGCGTGAACGGCGGCAAGACGCTTTTCTACCGCTTCCCGTAGCTCCTTGTTCTGTCGAACCAGCTCCAAAAAGCGTTTCATCAGCTCATCCCGTTTATCTTTCAGAAGCTTATGACCGCGGCGTGCCGTTGCCAGCCGTGTCTGGAGCTTCTTCAGTTCCATACGAGTAGGATTGACTCGGAGTTCAGCCATAGGCTCAGTCCTTTCTTAGCCGATCAATCGGCTTTGTCTTTGTTCCGATAATCGGGATGGTATTTCTCAATCAGCGCAGGCTTGATGCGCTTCAGCTCGCTTCTGGGGAGGATGGAAAGCAGCTCCCAGCCGATTTCCAGCGTTTCCTCGATGGAGCGGTTTTCATAGAAGCCCTGATTGACGTAGCGACGCTCAAATTCGTCGGCGAACTTGGCATACAGACGGTCTACGGGGGTCAGAGCCGCCTCACCCAGCACCACCATCAGCTCCTTGGCTTCCTTACCGCGGGCATAGCTGGAGAAGAGCTGGTTCATCGTATTGGCGTGATCCTCACGGGTCTTCCCTGCACCGATGCCCTTGTCCTTCAGACGGGATAGCGAGGGGAGTACGTCCACGGGAGGCATCATACCCTTGCGGTGAAGCTCACGGGAGAGGATGATCTGTCCCTCGGTGATATAACCGGTGAGGTCAGGGATGGGGTGGGTTTTGTCATCCTCGGGCATAGAGAGGATGGGGATCATCGTAATTGAACCGGTGGAGCCTTCCTTACGGCCTGCACGCTCGTACATCGTAGCAAGGTCGGTGTAGAGATAGCCGGGATAGCCACGTCTGCCGGGAACTTCCTTACGGGCGGCAGATACCTCACGGAGAGCTTCGCAGTAGTTGGTGATGTCGGTGAGGATGACCAGCACGTGCATATTGCAATCGTAAGCGAGATGCTCTGCGGCGGTCAGCGCCATACGGGGGGTGGTAATACGCTCGATGGCAGGGTCGCTGGCAAGGTTAATGAAGAGGACGGTACGATCAATAGCACCGGTCTTCTTGAAATCGGAGATGAAGAAATCGGCTTCCTCGAAGGTGATACCGATGGCGGCAAAGACAACGGCGAACTGATCGTCCTTGCCTCTGACCTTTGCCTGACGGGCAATCTGCGCCGCCAGATTGGCGTGGGGCAGACCGGAGCCCGAGAAGATGGGCAGCTTCTGACCTCTGACCAGCGTATTCAGACCGTCAATGGTAGATACACCGGTCTGGATAAATTCGTTGGGATAAAGACGGGCGGCAGGATTGATGGGGCTGCCGTTGATGTCCAGAGTTTTGTCGGGGATGATGCGGGGACCGCCGTCGATGGGCTCACCCATACCGCTGAACACTCGACCCAACATATCACGGGAAACGGGCAGCTGCACACCGTGGCCAAGGAAGCGGACCTTGCTGTTTGCAAGATTCAGACCTGCGGCGCTGTCAAACAGCTGTACCAGCACGTTGGAGCCGTTGACTTCCAGCACCTTACAACGGCGGATTTCACCGTTTGGCAGCTCGATTTCGCCCAGCTCATCATATTTGACACCCTCTACTTGCTTGACCAGCATCAGAGGACCTGCTACTTCATCGATAGTTCTGTATTCACGAATCATACGGTTTCCTCCTCTGCCAGTAATGCCGCCAGCTGACGGTCGATTTCGTTGTCTACCTCGGCGTAGACGGCCTGATAGCTGTCCGAGCCTGCTTCTTTGGCGCGGCTGATCCGCTCACGGACGGGCAGTTCGGCGATCTTTTCGATATCTGCACCCTTCTCGATGGCGCTCTGCGCCTTGTGATAGAAGGAGAGGATCAGATCCATGGTTGCGCTCATCTTTTTCTGCTCCATATAGGAGTCGTACTCCGAGAAGGAGTCCTGCTGCAGGAAGTCCTCACGGACGCTGCGGGCAATCTCCAGAGTCAGACGGTCGGCGGGAGAGAGCGCATCCACGCCTACCAGCTTGACGATCTCATCCAGCGAGGATTCTTCCTGGAGGATGGTCATCATCTCGGCTACCTTTTCGTTCCAGTCTGCCGCTACGTTTTCGGCAAACCAAGGTGCCAGACGCTCCCGATAGAGGGAGTAGGAGTTCAGCCAGTTGATGGCCGGGAAATGACGGCGGTATGCGAGTGCAGAATCCAGACCCCAGAATACCTTAACGATACGCAGGGTTGCCTGAGTAACCGGCTCGGAAATGTCGCCTCCCTGAGGGGATACGGCGCCGATGGCCGATACTGCGCCCTCTCTGCCGTCAGAACCGATGCACTTGACCCAGCCTGCCCGTTCATAGAACTGAGCCAGACGGGAGGTGAGGTAGGCAGGGTAGCCTTCTTCACCGGGCATCTCCTCCAGACGTCCCGACATCTCACGAAGGGCTTCCGCCCAGCGGGAGGTGGAGTCTGCGATAACTGCCACACTATAGCCCATATCACGGAAATACTCAGCAATGGTGATACCGGTGTAGATGGATGCCTCACGAGCCGCTACCGGCATATCGGAGGTATTGGCGATGAGCACCGTTCTCTGCATTAGCGATTTGCCGGTGCGAGGGTCGGTGAGCTCGGGAAATTCCCGCAGTACGTCGGTCATCTCGTTGCCACGCTCGCCACAGCCTACGTAAACCACCAAGTCTACATCCGACCACTTGGCCAGCTGATGCTGGGTGACCGTCTTGCCGCTACCAAAAGGACCGGGAATGCAGGCAGTGCCACCCTTTGCAATGGGAAACAGAGCGTCGATGGTGCGCTGACCGGTGACCATAGGCGTATTGGGGGGAATCTTCTCTTTATAGGGACGCGCCATACGGACGGGCCACTTCTGCATCAGCGTGATGTCTACCACTTCCCCGCCGGCGGTCTTCAGCTGACCAATGGGCTGGGTTACGTTGTAGTCACCGCTTTGGATAGAGACGATGGTACCGCTCATCTTGGGAGGGACCATAATCTTGTGAAGGATAATGTCGCCCTCCTGTACGGTGCCGTAGATATCGCCGCCGCTCACCTGATCGCCTGCTTTGACCAGCGCATCAAAGCGCCAGACCTTTTCACGGTCCAGTGCGGGGACGTCGATACCACGCTTGATATTGGGGCCGTAGAGAGAGAAAATCGTCTCCAGAGGGCGCTGAATACCGTCGTAAATATTGGAAATAATGCCGGGGCCCAGTTCTACCGACAAAGGTGCACCGGTGGAATACACACGGTCGCCTCTGCCGATGCCGGCAGTGTCTTCGTATACCTGAATGGATGCGCGATCGCCGTGCATCTCGATGATTTCACCGATGAGCTTGCCGTCGCCGACCCGCACCACGTCGAACATATTGGCCTCGCGCATTCCTTCGGCAATTACCAAAGGACCCGAGACTTTTACAATTTTTCCTTCAATCATTTTGCTCATTATCTTGCTGTCCGCTTGTGAGCGGCTCCTTTCGGAAGAATGCAATGGTTCATTCTGCTGAGTTACTCTTCTTTGAATAGGATATCTGCGCCAATCGCACGCTCTACCGAGCGTTTGATATTGGCAAGACCGTAGCCCTTGGCGCCGTCTTTGCCGGGGATGGTGATCACCGCAGGCAGAGGGGTGTCTTTATAGCGGGCAATGGTTTCTTCGCACTCCATTGCGAAGTTTTCGGTTATATACAGGATAGCGTAATTATCGTTTGCCAAACGGACGATGGTTTTACGGGCTTCCTCGGCAGATTCTACCGGAAAGACGCCGAATCCGATGGCCATAAAGCCAAGCACGCTGGCGCTGTCTCCAATGACTCCGATTTTGTACATCAGTGCGCCTCCTTATGCTCTCAAAAGTGCCCGAATCTCTGCAGGCGTGCGTCCTGCCTGCATTGCCGCAAGCAGAATGCGGATGTTTTTCACTTCGATCTCCCGCTCGGCAAGGTAGCCGTAGATCACCTGTAAACCTGCAGGCATATCTGCTGCTTCACGGATTGCCGCAGATACGGTATGCTCGATCTGCTTCTCCAGTTCGGACAGTCTGAGTCCTGCGCCTGCCAATTTGGATAGTGCAGGATAGCCTTCCCGGGAGGCAGCGATTAAAAGCGCATCCTCACCCTCTGCAAAGTGGACTTCGAAAAAGGCCTTGGTCAGCTTGCCGCCCTCGATGAGATGGCGGGTGCAATACTCTGCCGTGGCATTCTTCATCCGACCGATGCGAACGGCGGTGAGCAGATTGGTCATATCAATTCTGCCGTTGATGAGCGCGCTGAAATAGGCAGGCGGATAGGAGGCCGCCAAATTTCGCTGCGCTGCAAAGCAGGCACTGTCGATGATGGCATCGATGAGCTGAGGATCGGCGGTCTGTGCGAAGCTATCAATGGCTTCGGGAATGGCTTTGGCAAACTCCGGAGCAAAGCGATCGTATCCTTCGGTACGGATGGCTTCCTCCGCATCCTCGGGGGCAACCGTGCCCAGTCCGATGAGAAGAGGACGGGGATCCTTTTCACGGATGCGGCATTTGAGGATGGTTTTGATATTGTGGGCATCGTAAGGATAGCGCAGAAGAGCGATCCACCGGGTATTGGGCACGCACTTCTCCACCTCCGCAAAAGAGTCAGCCAGATAGCGTTCCAGCGCTTCTTCCGCTTGCAGATGCCCTTCGCTGTCGGTGCGGATCTCGATTCCCCGCTCGGACAGTCGATGCAGCAAATCCTCTACCCGTCCGCTCTCGCCGATCGCCGCCAGCAGGTCGGGGGTGAGCATCGAATAGGCGCGCACCTTGAACCGTGCCGAGCTGTACAGATAGGCGTCGGGGGACAGATCGGGGGCTCTGCGGAGTTTTTCGGTTATGCAAAGAGGATTTGACATACTTCCCCCTCAATTTGGGAGCGGATTTGCTCCATATAGCCGGCAAGGTCGCAGCAAAGCTCCACGTCGCCGCAAACCAGTACGAAACCGCCTGCAATGGGAGCAGTTTTGTCCGACAAAACCAGCGTTTTGCCTGCAGATTGCAGTTTGCCGGCCGCCTGTTCAGCAAGCTGCTTGCCAACTGTGGCAAGATCCCGCTGAGAGAGCAGAAGCGTGTATCTATCGGGCACTGTGTACTCACCGTACAGATCGTTTTCCACCGCCGTTTTCTCGGCGGACAGCTGATCCTCTACCGCACGCTCCAGCATTGCGGCATACAGAGCCAGACGCTCTGCATCGGGCAGATTGACCAGCGCATCCAGCGCACGGGCAAACGCAGCGTCCAGAAGGGCACTTTTCGCCGCCAGGAGCGTGTTTCTGCGGATCTGCCCTGCAGAGGCTTCGGCTCGTTCAAGACGCTGAGAAGCCTCTAAATCGACTCTGGCGGCCTCTGCATTCCATTCTGCCTCGGCGCGGCTACGGTAGTCGCTCACGATGGCGTCTGCCTCCACCCGGGCATCGGCAAGGAAGGACTCTGCAGCCGCTTGTGCCTCCTCCAGGATGAGGGCAGTCATTTTTTCAAGACCTTTCATAGCTTAACCCTTAGCGATAACCAGCATCAGGGTGATCAGCAGAGCAAAGATCGCATAAGTCTCAACCAGTGCCGCAGAGGTGATGGCCTGACCCAGCTTATCCTTCTGCTTGCCCAGCAGCAGTACGCCGGAAGCGGCAACGCGTGCCTGATAGATTGCGGAAATCCAGCCTACGATTGCGATAGGCAGGCAGGAAACCAAATAGTACACACCGTCCATCATAGTCAGCTCTGCGAAGCTGCCGTCGAAGAAACCGGCCAGCAGCATTACGAAGAATGCGGTGAGCAGACCGTAGATACCCTGCGTCATAGGCAGAGCCTGCAGACCCAGCACTTTACCGAACATATCAGGCTGTTCGGTGAGTAGACCGCTACCGGTCTGACCAACGATGGCAACGCCTCTCGCAGAACCGATGCCGGTAAAAGTGATTGCCAAAAAGATACCCAACAGAGTAAGACCGGGGCCGGAAAAAATTGCATCCATAAAAGCTTTCATTGTTGTGTCCTCCAAAAATATGATTTAATATCTAATTTTGTTTATTGATTGATTTCATCCATAGCAATTCCCGTATAGGCGGGATGAACTGCCAAGGGTTTGAACTGTCTGCCGCCGTCTACATAGAATTTTCCAAAAAACTCAATGTATTGCAGACGGCTAGTATGCACGAAGGTGCCCAGCAGGTTCAGCGCAATGTTGATAACGTGCCCGAAAATCAGCACGAGAGGCATAAAAATCAGACCAATGGTAGACGAGCCTACCATAGATGCCAGCATATTGACTACCATCGCAATGATAGCCGAGGAAAGTCCCAGCGCCATAATACGGGAATAGGACAGCAGGTCGGACATAAAATTCACGATGTCATACAGCCCCAAAAGCCCTTTTAAAAAACGCAGGATGGGATTTTTCGTGTCTTTTGCATGGAAGAAGACGATCAGCACAACGCCGATTCCTGCTACCACAACGCCTGCAATCGTGTGCACCAAGAGTGCAATAGCGATACCTGCGAAAATCAGATACCAGCTGCCGATTTCCACGATCGCATCAAAGGGCTTCCCTTCCTTGCAAAGGATATAGAACCGAACGCCCATGGCCACCACGAGATGAACCACACCGATGATCAGTGCCATCACGAGGAACGTCATCGAAGAGTTCAAACTTTCCACTACGTTGTTCAGTGCCGGAATCATACCGGGAAGCGCGTCAATGCCTACGATATCAAAGAGAATGGGGCGCACCTGCCATCCGAAGATGGTCACCAGCATATTGCCGCAGTAACTGCCGAACAATATCCCCGAGATCATACTGGAAATGCCGCAGATGCCGAACATCCGGATCATTTTCTTCGTGCCGACCGACAGATTCAAATATTTGGGCAAAAGCCAGCCCGCCAAAATCAGCACCAGACCGTACACCGCATCGCCAAACATCAAACCGAAGATGATGAAATAGAATATCGACATAATCTGCGTGGGATCGAAGGTTTTATAAGCAGGCAGCGAGTACATTGCTACCACAGGCTCGAAGTTTTCGCTGATCTTGCCGTTTTGCAGAAGAATGGGAATGTCATCCCCTTCTTCGGGATCAGAAAACTCCCACGCACAAACGCCCTTGCCCGATTCACAGCGTGCCTGCAGCTTTTCTTCTACCACGGGAGTGGCCGCTGCAGGAATCCATCCGGTAAGCAGGACGGCGCTCTTGGTACAAAGGAGCTTTTGTTTCGCTTCCTCCCGCTCCAAGAGCAGATCGGCAAGGTCGGCGGCCAGTCGCAGTTCCTTTGCCCGCTCGCCTAAATCGGCGAGGCGTTTTTGCGCCGTTTCCAGTTTGGCGGAGGCTTGGCTGTGCAGGTTTTGCAGATCCTTCACCGCATCGGTTGCGCTGACCATTCCGTAGTCCGAGAAATTCAAGGGCAGGAAGCCCAGCGGAAGAAGGGCGCTTTGCATTTGCTCGGCGTCATCCACCTCACACAGCATCCACAGATAGCGTGCACTTCGGTCGGCGTGCACCCATTCGGTATGGTAGCGATCACTCACCGCCGTCAGTGCGCTCTCCGCTTGCTCGGGAGCAACCGATAGGGGCAGCGAGCCCATCAAAATCCGCGACCGTCGGCTGCCCGTCTCCGCCAGAGGCAGATCGTAACCCAGCCACGGACGGAGGGTCGACACCTTATCCCGGATTGCGCCCAGCTCTGTTTGTGCCGACTGCAAAGCCGATACTGCTTCGGTTACCTCATCTGCCATCGGCAGACGGGCGGCAAGCTCGGCTTCGGCGTTTTGATACACCGAGACGGGATAGCGGTCGGGCTTTGCAAACATTCCGCCGCCGCTCTTGGCATAGGGCTTCAGCAGGCGAAGTGCTTCGTCCGCCTTGCTCTTGCGGCGCAGCGCCCGGTCATAGTCCGCCGTAAAGCCTGCCGCTGTGGGGAGCATCGACTCCTCTGGCGGCGATATTTCCACACTGCCGGTCCACATCAGCTCAGACATCAGCGCATCCGTGTCCGATTTGAGAGCCAGCAGAGTGAGTTTTTTCATTTCGGTTACTGCCATAGACTGCGAATCCTTTCCAGAATCAGCTGCGAGGCCTCATCCAAGCGAGCGGACGAGCGTTCGGTCAGGCGCGCGGCCTCGTCGGTTGCGGACTTTGTGCCGCCCTCGATGATCTCAGCAGCCTTGGCATCGGCTTCTCCGAGACGGGCTTTGCGCATCTCGCGGATCGCTTCGCCGTTCTCTGCCAGCAATGCTTTTCCACGGGCGTGGGCATCGCTGCGAAGCGCTTCGGCTTGTCCTGCGGCGCCGCTGCGGATCTGCTCCGCTTCGGCTTCTGCCGCTTGTATTTGCGAAAGTGCTTTTTGTGCCACTTTTCTATCCTCCTTCGGGAATTACGACCATTTTTCAGGGGTAATCCCGTCAAAAAAATCTGTTTCCATTGTACCATAATCCGCTTCTGTAGTCAAGAGTGCATTGGAAGATTTTTCATTTTTCCAATCCTTCTCGGGGTACTATCGGGATTATTCCCACCTTTTTTGGCAGAAATTCCCCAAACTTCTCCTTCTTGTAAGAAAAACGACCAGCGGCAGTATCGACGCCCCTCACGGGGTTCGAGAAAACGCTCGATGGGGCAGAGCAAACCCGTTTTTCCATCCCACACCCGATAATCACAGCAAACTTCCTCCTGCTCAGCTATGAATCTGCGCGTCAAGGTCAGCGAGATCCAGCGATCCTCCACAATCGTGCCGTCGCATAGCAGCTCCAGCGTAGGAACCGTAGCGTGCAGACGGTTGCGGCGCGGCGCCTCTGCAATAGTCCGCTCCAGCTGAGGAAGCAGCGTTTCTTCGGCATAACGCTCCAATGCTTGCGCTCCTTGTAGGTAACACTCCCGGAGACTATCCGCTCCGCCGACAATCTGCGGTAATCGGGTGCGAAACAGCAGGGATGCCCGCCCGCATCGTAATATTTTTTGTGTACAAACCCAAGTCAGCTCCATAGAATCCCTCCGATTGGTTTTCTATAGTGTATGCAAAAGCAATCCCATTCAAGCCCATAGAATCCAAAGAACCGTCATACTGACGGTTAAAAAAGAACCGTCATACTGACGGTTCTTTGGGGGTACAAAATTGTTTCAACATAGCGGGGAGATAGAGGTAGCGTTTGTTAAACACGCCTGCATCTGCCATTGCCTCCAACTCTTCCCCGGTAACTGCGCGAATGGCGCTGACCTCTTCCTTCTGCGGGGACAGATCTTCCAGACTGTAACTCTGACGGAACACCCATACGTCGCAAAGTGCTTTCGAGCCTTTGGGATAATTCCTACGATAGCGGGTATAAAACTCTCCACATTCGGGATTCAGCTCCAAGCCAAGCTCCTCTCTCACCTCACGGAGTGCCGCTGTGAGGGAATCCTCCCCTTTCAAAGCACATCCACCGGTGCATTCCCAAGCGCCTGCAAAAGGTTTGCCCTTCTGCCGTCTGGAAAGAATGATCTTCCCGTCATCGCCGATGATCCAGATATAGACTATCAAATGGTATTCGTGGTCTTTCAGATCGTGCTTTCCGCGAACCGCAACACGACCTTCGATTCGGTTACCATATCTGTCATAAACGTCCCATAGTTCCCGCATGATAGTCCTCCTTCGCACAACATATATTTATTGTATCACAATAGTTCCCCCATGTCAATTCATTTTTTGACTTTTTTCGATTTTTGATTTAAAAATTTGATTTTTTTCGGTTTACCGGCTATTCGAAAGCGCCGCACAAAAATTTTTGTTGACAAAACAAAAAAATCCCGACAAATACCGTCGGGAATTTTTGTCAAAATTATATCTCTTTGCGAACGTCTCGGAGGAACTGACAGGATTTTGCAAACTGCTCCTGTTCGTCCTTGGTCAGATCAAGCTCGATCACTCGCCGCACGCCTTCTCTGCCGATGACACAAGGCACACCGACGTTCACGTCCGCCTGCCCGTACTCGCCTTGCAGATAGGCTGACACGGTGAGCACGCTTCCCTCGTTACGCAAGATGGCTCGAGCAATGCGAAGCAGTGCCATACCGATGCCATAGTAGGTGGCACGCTTGGCCTCGATGATCTTATACGCCGCCGTCTTTACCTGATAGGAAATATCGTCCAGCTCCTCTTTGCTAAAGCGGCCGTGCTCCTGCGCGCAGATGGCGAGGACGTTTTTGGTGGAAACGTAGGCTTGGGACCAGGGTACAAACTCGCTGTCCCCGTGCTCGCCCATGACGTAAGCGTGAACGTTGCGAGGGTCTACGGCGAAATATTGCCCCAAGAGGAAGCGAAGCCGAGCGGTATCCAAGGTCGTACCGGTGCCGATGACACGGTTGGCGGGGAATCCCGACAGCTCACGGGTCAGCGAGGTCATCACGTCCACGGGATTGGTGGCAACGAGGAAAATACCGTTGAAGCCGGAGGCGAGCACCTTGCTCACGATTTCTTCAAAAACTTTGGCATTGTTGTGCAAAAGATCAATACGGGTCTCGCCCGGCTTTTGCGGCACACCTGCACAGATCACCGCAAGGTCGGCATCGAAACAGTCGCTGTACTCGGCAGCATAGATCTTCATATTGCCGCCGGAAAAGGCGAGACCGTGGGAGAGGTCCATTGCCTCTCCTTCGGCGCGCTTTTTATCAATGTCGATAATCCCCAGCTCCTCGCAAATGTGAGAGCCCAGCAGCGCATAGGCAAAGGACATCCCCACCAGCCCTGCTCCGATGAGCACGATTTTCTTTTTGTCGTTAGAATAGTCAATCATAGTTGATCCTCCTGATGAAGGTTTATACTTACAGTATTGCCCGATTTAGGCGAAAATTACGCTTTCGCAAGATTTATTCGGGGAGCGCTTCTTGTACCTCGTAGGTGGTGGTGTCGGTAAAATGCCACCACTCTGCTTTGTATGGTTTGAATCCGCACTGTTTCATGATATCCTACAAAAGCTGTGCATTTTTCGCCGCTTCTGCAGAAACGTCGCTGAAATCCAAATCTGCCGCTTTGGAAAAATCATCGAAATCGGTAGGCATTTCCACGGGAGCTCCGTCAAGACGAAGGAGCGTTATATCCACGGTACCGCCACGGGTATGAGAGGAATAGCCCTTGTTAGGATTGGAAACGTAAGTGGGATCGGGGCAGATATTCCACAGCTTCCATTGCGCCGCTGCAGGACGCCATCCATCCCAAATCACCAAACGATAACCGGCATCTGCCAGTTTTTCGCAAACCGTTCGGAGCTTCTTGACCGTTCCGTAGCGGAGACGAGGTGCCGCTTCATCATAAATGATCTGTCCCGTGAAGTTATTGGTGGTGGCATATCGGATATCCAACGCCGCTTCGGGCAGATAGTCGGATAGCAGTACCAAATCAGTATCTGCAGGTTCGGGGAGTGGAGTGGGCTCGGTTGCAGGCGGTGCTTGCGTAGCAATCATAGTCGTCTGAGGTGGTTGCGGCTCGGTTGTCGCGGTAGGGGACGCCACGGAAGTTGCAAAAGTAGATGTCGGCTCATCGGGACGATTGTCTGTAGTCGCAAGAATGGGAGTCGTATTCCCGGGCGAAACGGTGCTGTCGGCAGTATCGTAAGGGTTTATAACGGTAAGCTGACAACTGCACAAAACAGTGATTAGTAAAAAACTAAAAAACGATATACAAATTCGTTTCATACTCACTTCTCCGACTTTTTCAGTCCCTCCACTACTTCCCTATCAGGGGTAACGTAGGCACTGTAATTGGTGTGATAAATCACGTAACCGGGCTTGGCACCTGCGGGCTTTTTCAGATTCCGCACCTGCGTATAGTCCACGGCGATGTGTTTGGCCTCGGACAGTGAGGAATTGTAGGCAGCCACCATTGCCGCCTCGGTGAAGTCTCGCTCGGAGGGCTCTTCGCCGTTTGCGAACATCACCACGTGTGAACCGGGTGCATTCTTGACGTGGAACCACCAATCGCTGCGAGAGGCGATTTTCAGGGAAATCTCGTCATTCTGCAGGTTATTTCGACCGCACAAGAGGCGGTAACCGCCCGAGGTGGTGTATTCGATAGGCTTGGTAGCGCTCTTCTTGTTGCCGCCCTTGAAGGCGTTCTTCTTCATTCTCGAGCCGTGACCGGCGGTCTGCAATTCGGTGCGGATCTCGTCCAGCTCGGTCTGCCCCGATGCACGGGAGAGAGTGTCCAAAACCGAGAGGATATAGGCAAGCTCTTCTTCCGCTGCAATGATCTGTTTTTCCAGCTCCACCTCTGCATTGCGGAGCTTGGTGTACTTTTTATAATACGCCTGTGCGTTCTGCGCAGGGGTCAGGCGAACGTCCAGCGGAATCTCGATGGTCTCGTAGTCCTCGCTGTAGTAGTCCTCCACTCTTGCCACCTTCATCCCACGGGAAAGGCGGTAGATGTTGGCGGTAATCAGCTCGCCGTATTTCTGATAGGTTTCCTTGCGTGCGGTCTCAGCCAGTTCACCTTCTTGCAGAGCGATCTTCTTTTCCAGTCGGTTCTGCTGATTCTGCAGAAGGCGGAACAGATCGGCGGCGCGCTGATGCACACGGTCGGTGTTGTCACGGGAGAGGAAGTAGGTCTCGATGACCTCGCTGATCGTCTCGGGATGGCGGAGGGTGTAGACTCCCTCATACTGTCGAAGGTCGCAGAAGGCGTATTCCTTGGGTTTACCGCCCTCATCCAGCACCAGAGTAGGAGTTACCCGTCCGGCGGAAATATCGCTCATAAAGGCGGAAAACGCCTCCCGGAGCGCCTCGTCGGATTCGTCGGCGGCACGGTGCACGATCTCTCTCGCCGAAAGCGTAGAGAGTCCTAAATAGTGGGCGGTGAGGAATTTGTCCGCCGCCTTGGTATCGTCCGCACGCAGAGCGAGGAAATTCTCCCGCACCTCGGTAGTGGGATCGATCTTGTCCTGAGCAGGAGGCATCTCGTACTGCATTCCGGGAAGCACCTGCCGCTTTTGGCTGGTGGTGAAGTCCACGGGCTTCACGGCGCCCAGCACCTTATCGTTCTCATCGGTGAGGATCAAGTTGCTGTATTTGCCCATAATCTCGGCATATAGACGAACGATATAGTGGAAGCCCATCTCGTCACGGGCTTGGAAGGAGAGGCGGATTACACGCTCAAATCCAAGCTGTTCCAAGGAGAGGAGCTTTGCACCGCTGAGATGCTTGCGGATCAGCGTACAGAACAGAGGCGGTGCAGAGGGATTCTCCTTTGCGGTAGAGGAAAGGTGAATGCGAGGGTTGTTCACCGATGCGGAGATGGTGAGGCGCAGATTCTCCCGTCCTGCATGGAGGAGAAAAAGGAGCTCATCCTTCTCGGGCTGGTGGATCTTCTCTACCCTTGCGCCTGCAAGTTTGGTATTCAGTTCGGTGGTAATGGCACGAACCATGCCGGCATCAAAAGCCATAATTTGTTCCTTTCAATAGGGGAATATCTAACATTTGTATGGTGAGGGCTTGCTCTCGCCCTACGAGACTTTATTCATTAGTCGCGGTAAGCCGTATAAGCGTAGAATCTGCCCGTTTCGGCAAAGCCAGCCTTCTCTGCCAGCTTGGCAGAGCCGCGATTGTAACGGGAGCAGACGTATTGTGCGCGCTCGCCATCCTCGGCAAGGGCACGGGCGAGGGCGAGGACGTTGGAGACGCCGTAGCCTTTGCCACGGTACTCCACTGCTGTCTCCACGGTGATCTCGGGGGACGATTCGTCAGGATCATACTCGTTCACACGGGCGGCGGAAACGATCACGCCATCCACTACGGTGACATAGGTGAGCCAATCGGGATCGAGGTCGAGAAGCAGACCGGACAGATTGGGATCGCCCTCCCAGCGGAAGGTAGTTGGCTGAATCAGCTCGTCGTTTTCCTCATAGGTATAGGTAAACTGGCGATACCAGCGATATTTGCCCTGCGTCTCACGGTAGTAGCCGTGGCTGTTGCAATAGGGCGCAAGCTGTTCGTCCAACCAGTCGAGGGCGACACGGCTGAAAGGATAGCGCGCAAAGCGGCGCTCAAACTCTTCGGCAATCTCACGCACGCCTTCATAGGCCTCGATGCGAAGCTCGCCGTCCTCCTGCCAGATCAGCATGGGGACGATCATGGGTGCGGACGATTCAAAGAGGGGGGATTCGGATTCGTAGGCGATCATAGGGGACCTCCGGGGGTTCAGTAAAATGAGTTAGTCATTCCATCTCCAAGCGATGGATTCAGCCTCACAAAAAGTACAATTTACCAACAGCTCTTCGTCAGCAGCGTGGGAGTCAGCCCAGATAATCGAATGCTCTCTGAAGGCGAATGAGCTATCACAGATATCGGAAAAATGAAAAGAATAAAACTGCACCCGATGAACGTTTCTAAAAATAATCTCAACAGTAGGATGTCCCTCTAAACTGGTAACAAACACTTTCATTTTGAGAACTACTTTAGAATAATCAAAGAACAAACCGTCGTCGCATTGAAGTACCCCATCATTAACAAACTCAAAATGCGTAACGTAACCATCGTGCAATCCGTTCACATCTTCTATAAATCGGTCAGCATCCTGAGGAGTCCGAATGTATTGATATTCAATCATGAGAAACCTCCAATCAATAATAGATACATTATAAACCATAAAATCAAAAAAGTCAAGGTAAAACAAAAAAACCAAGTCTTTCGAATTGGTTTTTCAAAAAGATCACAGAGAACCGAATAAATGAAAACTTACAGGCAATGTGTTGTTGCGAACCTGAACCTTGGAGGTTCAAGCACTCGGTCAATTAGTACCAGTCAGCTGAGATGATTACTCACCTTACACCCCTGGCCTATCAAACTCGTAGTCTACAAGTGACCTTACCAACTTATGTTGTGGGATATCTAATCTTGAAGCATGTTTCACGCTTAGATGCCTTCAGCGTTTATCACTTCCGTACGCCGCTACCCAGCTGTGCCCTTGGCAGGACAACTG
>JAFTMF010000128.1 GCA_017452565.1 Clostridia bacterium | reverse complement strand
CCTTGAGTGGTAGAGACGGTGGTGCGATCGGGGGACGGGAACGTGGGGGTGGTGTTCTGCAAAGCGGGGGGGATTGAATCGTTGGGATGGTGCAGATTGGGGATGTCGGCGGCAAAATGGGCAATCATGCCTGCGGCAAGTCCCAGAATCAGCAGGGAAAGGAGGGCGGCTACCGACAGCGCTGCCAGCCGTTTCATAGAAAAGCCTGCGGGGGACTTGGGTTGATAGGTAAAGACGGTGGGCGGGGGGATCTGCCCGTAATCGGAGAGCAGGCGCTCCAAAGACTCGTCTGAAAGCGGTTTATTCACTGAGATCACTCCTGAGTTTCAGTTTCCCCTGATGGAGCCGGGAGCGGACTGTCCCTTCGGGGATGCCCAGTATCTCGGCAATCTGGCTATCGGAGTAGCCGTGGAAATATTTCAGTACGATGACGCTTTTCAGCCCGGGGTTCAGCCGTTCAAGGGCATCGTACAGCTCCGCGTATTCCTCTCTGCGAGAGGAATCGGGAATATTTTGGAGAAATGCTTCCTTCTCCTCATTGCTGTCAAACTCTGCGCGCCGCTCCCGTGTTTTTTTGCGGGCACGGTCTATGTATAAATTGGTACAGATACGTGCAATCCACGCTTTGGCGTAGGCGATGTCGCTGAGATCGCGTTTTCGGCTCTCCTTCAGCACCCGTTCCCAAGTGTCTTGAAATAGATCTTCCGCATCTGCCCGATTTTGGCATAGGTGTAAGCAGAGTCCCGTCAGCATTGGAGAATACAATTCGATGAGACGGTCCATAGAAATCGATTTCCTTTTGAAAATTTTCATTCAATATAACGATGCAAACTGCCGTTTTACTCGATACTTTTTAAAATTTTTTCAAAAATTTTTTTACGAGGGTGTTTCTGCTTGTAGTATAGCATAGAATCGTCCATACCGCAAGTCTTGTGGAATGGTAGTGCTTGACAAACGGGACGCTTTATGTTATACTGTTCATACACAAAGATCAATTATCCAAAAAAGGAATTTCCTATGAAAAACTCTCTCCAAAAGTCCGGTCAGCGAAAGACCACCCGCCGGCTTCGTTATCTCACCGAGATAGCGGCGATTTTGCTGGCTACCTCAGCTGCCAATTGCTTTTTACCCATCCAACAGGAGAAGCACTATCTGCTGTTGGTACTCACTGCAATCGCTTCTTTCTTTACGGCGATCCTGCCCATCCTGCCTTCACTCAACTATCCCTCCTTGCGGCTGAAAATCGCTGCCTACGGAGCGATTTGTCTGGAGGTTTTCGCTATCTCGTCGGTGCTCTCGCTGGCGTGGCATATTTACGCCGCTTTCCGATACCTGCCGGGGCAGTGGGGGATCTATCTCCTCAGCCTGCTTATATGGACGCTGGCAATGGTTCCCCTCTTTTGGGCGGGTATAATTGCCTCTATCGTGGGCGCTAAACAGCTCACCCTCCGGCTGAAGCTGCTGGGAATCCTGCTGGGCTGGGTGCCGCTGGCCAATATCGGCGTGCTGTGGACGATGATCCTAAAGGTGCAGGAGGAGGTGCGCTACGAAAGCCGCCGTCTGTACTTAAACGAAGCCCGCAAAGACGATCGGGTTTGCGCAACCCGTTATCCCATTCTGCTGGTTCACGGTATCTTTGGTAAGGATCATCAGCTCTATAGCTATTGGGGACGCATTCCCAAGGAGCTGGAGCAGAACGGTGCCACCGTGTATTTCGGCAATCACCAATCGGCGGCATCGGTTGCCCAGTGCGCAGAGGAGCTGACCTTCCGCATCGAACAGCTGGTGAAAAAGACCGGCTGCGAGAAGGTGAACATTATCGCTCACTCCAAAGGCGGTCTGGACTGCCGCCGTGCCATCACCTTCTGCGGTGCCGCTCCCTACGTAGCGTCGCTGACCACCGTCAGCACGCCTCACAGAGGATGCGAGTATGCAGATTATCTTCTGAAGGCCATCCCCGAAAAAGCGCAGAATAAGGTGGCTACCACCTACAATCGGGCAATGCAGCATCTGGGCGAGCACGATCCCGACTTCTTGGCGGCCATCCGCGATCTCACCGCCGACGGTTGCCGCAGACTGAACGAGGAGGCCGAGGCAGCAGGGGAAGCAGAGCATTTCGAGGGAATCTTTACCCAAAGCTACGGCTCGGTGCTTAGTCGCTCCAAAAGCGGCGGCTTCCCGATGAATCTCACCTACCTGCTGGCGAAGTTTTTCGTAGGCCCCAACGACGGGCTGGTATCCGAGACTTCCTTCGCTTTTGGAGAGCGCTATCAGCTGATCTCCCACAAGGGCGATCGAGGCATTTCCCATCTGGATACGGTGGATTTGCTCCACCAAAACCTGCCCGATTTCGACATCCGCGAGTTTTACGTGGAGATGGTATCCGATCTGAAAAATCGGGGATTATAAGAGGAATTTTCAAAGATTCTTTTCTGAATTTTATGTGAATTTTAGAAAATGGGTTGATTTCTTCATAATTATATGTCATAATTAAAATAGAAGAAAAAGCGAAAAGCATTGCAATGTTGAAAGGATTTATATGAAGAAGTTTTTGACCCTTTTGCTCTTGGGCGCTGTCCTGCTGAGCGTGGTTTCCTGCTCTAAATCGAAACCGAAAAACGACGCTACCACCACTACCGCTACCCAAGGAACTCCCGAGCCTGCCGACGATACCTTGATGGTAAACGAGGCATACGAAAAGCTGGATCTGAAGCAGTACGTGAAATTGCCCTCCCTCTCCGAACTGAAGATCTCTCAGGCAGAGCTGGATAAGAACTACGATTACGAAGTGAAGCTCATTCTGGAGAACAACGCCACCTATAAGGACACCGAGGAAGGCTACGTTGCCGCTGACGGTGACCAGGTGAACATCCA
This sequence comes from Clostridia bacterium, assembly GCA_017452565.1. GTDB lineage: Bacteria > Bacillota > Clostridia > Oscillospirales > CAG-272 > CAKSQF01. The sequence continues at coordinate 1,612 of JAFTMF010000128.1, read as the reverse complement.
CTACAAGGGCTATGCAGCTAATGAATCGGACAATATCTCCGAGGACACGCTGAAGAATATGACCAATATGGACTACGATGACGACGGCACTTTGCTGGACGGCGACGATCTGGTGCTGGGCTCCGGCTCTTTCATCGGCGCATACGAGAGCGAGGAGCACCCCGAGAAGAACCATCCCGGCTTCGAGGAGCAGCTGGTGGGTATGAAGGCGGGCGAGACTCGCACCATCATCGTAACCTTCCCCGACAGCTACGGCAACTCCGAGGAGCTGCAGGGCGTGGAGGTGAAGTTTGACGTTACGGTCAACGCTATCAAGCAGGTGATCCTGCCCGAGCTTACCGACGATATGGTGGCTGCCTACACCAATATGCAGTTCAAAACCATCGCTGATTTCAAGGCGTACGTGCTGGATTTCTATAAGGGCACGATGGCTTACGATAAGATCATGGAAGTGGTAGAATTTGGCGAGCTGCCCGCCGATCTGGTGGATGCGGAGATCACCGCTTACGTGTACAAGTATATCGAGCAGACTCATCCCAACGAAAAGCTCACCGATGCGGAGATCAAGGTGATCTACGACGAGCAGTACGATACTGCCAAGGAAAACGCAGAATCCACGGTAGAATCCAAGCTGGTGCTGGAATATCTCTGCCGGGAGCTAAACGTACAGCTGACCTACGGCGAGTACAAGAAGCTCCGTGCCGCTGATTTTGAGCAGTATGCGATGTACTACTATTACTATATGGGCCTCACCACCGAGGAAGAGGTAGAAGAATACTTCGGTCGCGATCAGATGGTGCTCCAGTACAAGCACGACAAGGTGCTGGAGATCCTGCGCAAGCAGATCGCAGCAGAATAAGCAAAAGAACGCAAAAAGGTGCAACCCTGCAAGGGTTGCACCTTTTGATTTTATGCAGTTACTATAGCTTGCGCAAAATAAAACACAGTCCCCCCAAAAGCCCTCCCCTCTGGGGAGGGTGGTTCGGACGAAGGCCGAGACGTGAGAGGAAATTTCGTACGTAGAGCTTCGGCCGGCTCAGACTTTCTGCTTGCTGTCCGCACTTTTTCTCTGCATTCTCTGCAGGAGGGCTTTCAGCTTGGGGGTGTTGTAGCGCAGGACGATGGTGGGCAGGATGTTCAGAAACAGATTCACCACTGCAACGGGGCAGGCAATCGTCCAAGCGCAGACGTTCGGGATGAACAGCATAGGCAAAAAGCCGATGGGATAGGAGAGCCTGTGGGTGAGCACGCCCTTGTTGCACTCGATGATAAACTTCTCAATGTACTCGGGGCTGTTCGGATCGAGCAGATTCTTTTTGCTGAATCCACCCAGTCCGCCCAACTCCCAGACCTTGTCCTTCCAAGAGCGCACTTTGATCTTCTGATAAAACCGCTTTTCTTTGTCGGACACCTTGTACAGCGGATGATCCACGCCAAACCAGCGGTCGGGCATTTTGTTGATGAGGATGGCAAGGGCTCCGTCCAGCGCAAACTGGAGCGCAGTGCAGAGGATCACTGCGATGATGATATTATACCAAGAAGCCGTGTCGAAGAGAATGTTGACCACCGAGATAATCAGCATAGCAATGCCAATGACGGTCAGATATAGCTT